>CALLNA010000067.1 GCA_938005655.1 uncultured Novosphingobium sp. | reverse complement strand
CTTCCGCCACTATTCCTCCAAGAGCGAGCTGCTCGAGGCCGTGGTCGCGGATGAGATTCACGAGCTGATCGGTTTCACCCTGCCCGCGCTCAAGCCGGGCGACACCTTCCCCAGCAGCCTCGCGCTGTTCCACCACGTCGACGAGCACCGCGCCCTGTGGTCGGCCCTGCTCACCGGCGGCGCGGCGGGCACGATCCGCGAGGAGTTCGCCAAGGCCGCGCGCGAGCTGAGCGGCAAGAAGATCGGCCTGGAGAACTGGCTCCCGGCCGAGCTCGGCGTGCTCTACGGCGTTTCCGGCACGGTCGAGATCATCACTTGGTGGCTGCGCCAGGACCCGCCCTTCCCGATCGAGCAGATCGCCCGCATCCACGACCGCTTGGTCCTGACCCCGACCGTCGCCAATGCGACGATCAACGACTAGCGCCCAAGCACCACGTCTATCCCGGCCAAGATCAGCTCCAGGTGGCGCCTGGAGACCTTGCCGACGCGTTCGACGAACTGGTCCCGGTCGATCGCCGTCAACAGCGAGACGTTGGCGACCGAGTCCTTGTCCAGCCCCGTCGCGGTCTTGCCCAACAGCACGTTGCCCGGCGCGCCGGCCCACTTGAGATTGCTGGTCAGGGGCACGCACAGCACCGTGCCGATCCGGCTGTCGTTGAAGGCGTCGCACTGGACCACCACGACCGGCCGGCGATAACCTGGAGCCGAGCCGATGGGATCACCAAGATCGACCCAGAACACTTCGGCCTGCGCGATCATCCCGGCGCGATCACCATTCGGTATGGCGGAAAGCGCGCCGTGCCGCTTCGGCCGCGAAGGCGTCGTCCGCCTCCCCGACCGCGTCGATCACGTCGTTGACCGCCTTGGTGACGCGATCGGGCAGGTGATGGCCGACGAATTCGCCCAGGGCCCGCGCATAGACCTCGCTGCGCGATAGGCCGAGCCGCTTGGCCAGCAGGTCCGCGTCGACGAAGATCGGATCGGGGATCGAGACGGCGACTTTCATACCCACAGTATGACAACCGGGCCGGCCGAGGTCAAGCTACCGCGACAGCAGGAAGATCGCGTGCTCGGCGCGCAGGTTGGCGGCGGTCGAGCCGATCTCGCGGTCTCCGCCGAGGAACCAGGCCTGCTCCACCCGCGCGCCCTTCTCGGCGGCGAGGGAGCGGAAGTCGGTCACGGTCATGTGGTGGATGTTGGGCGTCGCGTACCAGGCGATCGGCAGCAGCCGCGTCACCGGCATCCGCCCGTCCCACAGCAGGCTCAGCCGCACCCGCCAGTGGGCGAAGTTGGGGAAGCTGACGAAGGCGCGGCGGCCGATGCGGAGCAGCTCGTCGAGCACCTTGTCGGGCCGGTGCGTGGTCTGGAGCGTCTGGCTGAGGATCGCGTAGTCGACGCAGTCGTCGGGATAGAAGGCGAGGTCCTTGTCGGCGTCGCCCTGGATTACCGAGAGCCCCTTGGCGACGCATTCGGCGACGTTGTGGGCGTCGATCTCCATGCCCCGCGCGTCGCAGCCCTGGCGGTCGCGCAGGGCCGCGAGCAGGGTCCCGTCGCCGCAGCCGACGTCGAGCACGCGGCTGCCCGGCGCGACATGGCCGGCGATGATCGCGAGGTCGGGGCGCAGCGGACCGCTCATAGGTAGATGCCCGGATCGTCGCGCACCATGACCCGCTCGGGATGCGGATAGACGTTCCAGCCGTTCCGCGCATAGAGCGGCTGGGCGTCGAGCGTGAACAGCAGCCAGCGCCGCAGCCCCTGGAGTCGCGGATGGGCCTGGAGGTGCGCGAGCATGGCCGAGGCGAGGCCCCGGCCGCGGTGCGCGTCGAGCACGTAGACATCGGTCAGGTAGGCAGTCGTCGCGAAGTCGCTGATCGTGCGGACCATGCCGACCTGCCGCCCCTCGTGCAGCACGGCGACGCAGAACGAGCCGGCGATCGCCGCCACGACGGTCTCGGCGGGGATGCCTTTGGCCCAGTAGCTCTCCGTGAGGAAGGCATGGGCAGCCGCCGCGTCGATCTCGGCCTGGTCTTCGGTCAGGCGATAGCCGGGGGGGAGCGCGCTCATTGCCCGAGGAACCCCGCCACCACGCGATCGAGCGCGGGCACGTCGAGCAGGAAGGAATCGTGGCCGAAGGGCGCGGACAGCTCGACGAAGGAGACCGGCGCGCCGGCCGCGCTCAGGGCGTGGACCAGACGGCGCGAGACCGCGGTGGGATAGAGCCAGTCGCTGTCGAAGCTGACCACGCAGAACCGCGCGGGCGAGCCGGCGAAGGAATCGGCGAGGCGCCCCTGGTGCTCCTCGGCAAGGTCGAAATAGCTCATCGCCCGGGTGATGTAGAGATAGGAGTTGGCGTCGAACCGCTCGGTGAAGGAGAGGCCCTGATGCCGCAGGTAGCTCTCCACCTGGAAGTCGGCGTCGAAGCCGAAGCTCTTGGCGGTGCGGTCCTGAAGGCGGCGGCCGAACTTCTCGGTCAGGCTGGTCTCCGACAGGTAGGTTATGTGCGCCGCCATCCGCGCCACGGCGAGGCCGGCGTCGGGCGCCTTGCCGGTGCCGTAGTAGGCACCGCCCTGCCAGTCGGGATCGGCCATGATCGCCTGCCGCCCGACCTCCTGGAAGGCGATGTTCTGCGCGCCCATCGCCCCGGTCGCGGCGATGACCAGGACCCGCGCTGCCCGCTCGGGCCAGGACGAGGCCAGGCTCAGCGCCTGCATCCCGCCCATCGAGCCCCCGGCGATCGTGTGCAGCCGTTCGATCCCCAGTGCGTCGAGCAGGGCGACCTGGGCGCGGACCATGTCGCGGATGGTGATGACCGGGAAGCGCATCCCGTAGGGCTGCCCGTCGGGCGCGAGGCTCGACGGGCCGGTCGAGCCCATGCAGCCGCCGAGCACGTTGGCGCAGATCACGAAGAAGCGACTCGTGTCGATCGGCTTGCCCGGGCCGACCATCCGGTCCCACCAGCCGGGCCGGCCGGTGCGCGGGTTGGTGCTGGCGACGTGCTGGTCGCCGGTCGTCGCGTGGCAGATCAGGACCGCGTTGCCCCGGTCGGCGGCGAGCGTGCCGTAGGTCTCGTAGGCGACCTTGACGTCGCGCAGCGTCTGGCCGCCGTCGAGCGCGAGCTCGGGCAGGGTCAGCACGTCGTTGGCGGTGATGATCGAGGCGGTCGCCATGATGGCGCCGGGCTTGCCGGGAAAAGGCGCGGACTGTCAATGCGAAGCCTTTGGGGAGAGCCTTTTGCAAGCACCTGTGCAGGTGGCGGACATCATCACGACTTCGTCGCCCCGGACTTGATCCGGGGCCCCGCTGCTTCATGCGCGACGTTCGAAGAGGAAGCGGGCCCCCGGATCAGGTCCGGGGTGACGGGGGCGGGGCCGCAATTCAAACCGGGACGCTGCCCCGCCGCCTTGCGGCTTGTCCTTTCCGCAATCCTGCGTAAAGCCGCCGGGCATGACAGGTCCGCGCCCCAAACCCTGGATCGACGCGATCCACGCCTATGTTCCCGGCAAGTCGGCGGGGGCGGACGGCCGCCCGCTGGTCAAGCTCTCGGCCAACGAGAACCCGCTCGGCACCAGCCCGGCGGCCCTGCTGGCGCGCGAGCATGCGGTCGTGCCCTCGCTCTATCCCGATCCCGACAGCACCGCCCTGCGCAAGGCGCTCGGCGCGCTGCACGGGCTCGATCCGGCGCGGATCGTCTGCGGCACCGGCTCGGGCGAGCTGCTGGCGATCGCCGCCGGGGCCTTCGCCGGGCCGGGCGATGAGGTGCTCTACGTCCGCTACGGCTTCTCGCTCTACGACATCGTCGCGCGGCGCTGCGGGGCGACGCCGGTGGTCGCGCCGGACGCGGACTACGGCACCGACGTCGACGCCCTGCTGGCCCTGGTGACGGAGCGGACCCGGGTGGTCTTCCTCGCCAACCCGAACAACCCGACCGGCGCCTTCCTGCCGGGCGGTGAGGTCGCGCGGCTCCATGCCGCCCTGCCCGGGGACGTGCTGCTGGTGATCGACCAGGCCTATGCCGAATATGTCGCGCCGGAAGACGACGACGGCGGCCTGGCCCTGGCGACGCGCGCGGCCAACGTCCTCGTCACCCGCACCTTCTCCAAGGCCTATGGCCTCGCCGGCGAGCGCGTCGGCTGGGGCACCGCCGCGCCCGCGATCATCGAGACGATGAACCGCATCCGCGGGCCGTTCCCGCTGTCGAACTCGGCCCAGGCGGCGACGCTCGCCGCGGTCGAGCACCAGGAGTTCGTCGAGCATTCGCGCCGCCACAACGCGGCCGAGCGCGCCCGCTTCGCCGCGGCGCTGGGCGGCCTCGCCAACCACGGCATCCGCGCCCTGCCGAGCGAGGCGAACTTCATCCTCGTCCTGTTCGAGGGCGCGCTGACCGGCGAGGCGGCCTACAACGGCCTGGCCGAGCGCGGCTACATCGTCCGCTGGCTGCCGGGCCAGGGCCTGCCGCAGGCCCTGCGGATCACGATCGGCACGGCCGAGCAGATGGACGAGATCGCCGCGGCCCTGCGCGACATGGCTCAAGCACAGGGCCGGGGCGGCGAAGTGAGGCCGGATAAAGTGAGCTTGGGCGGATGACCTTCCAGCGGATCGCGATCATCGGCCTCGGCCTGCTCGGCGGCTCGATCGGGCTGGCCGTGAAGGAATACCTGCCCGGGGCGCGGACCACGGGCTACGACCTCGACCCCGCGAACCGCAGGCGCGCCGCCGAGCGCGCCCTCACCGACCGGGTCTGCGAGACCGCCGCCGAGGCGGTGCGCGAGGCCGACCTGGTGATCTTCTGCGTGCCTCCCGGGGCGATGGGCGCGGCCGCGCGCGAGATCGCCGGGGCCGTGCCCGCCGATGCGGTGATCAGCGATGTCGGCTCGTGCAAGCAGTCGATCGCCGCGGCCCTGACCGAGGCCCTGCCGGACCACGCCGTGATCCCCGCGCATCCCGTCGCCGGCACGGAGAACTCCGGCCCCGACGCGGGCTTCGCCGCCCTGTTCCAGAAGCGCTGGTGCATCATCACCCCGCCGGCCGATGCCGATCCGGCGCTGGTCGCGAAGCTCTCCGCTTTCTGGGAGGCGCTCGGCGCCCGGGTCGAGCTGATGGACGCCCAGCACCACGACCTGGTGCTCGCCGTCACCAGCCACCTGCCGCACCTGATCGCCTATACCATCGTCGGCACGGCCTCCGACCTCGAGGACGTGACCCAGAGCGAGGTCATCAAGTATTCGGCCGGCGGCTTCCGCGACTTCACCCGGATCGCCGCCTCCGATCCGGTGATGTGGCGCGACGTGTTCCTGGCCAACAAGGAGGCGGTGCTGGAGATGCTCCAGCGCTTCAGCGAGGACCTCACCGCGCTCCAGCGCGCGATCCGCTGGGGCGACGGCGACGCGCTGTTCGACCTGTTCACCCGGACCCGGGCGATTCGCCGTTCGATCATCGAGCAAGGCCAGGACGACGCGCGCCCGGACTTCGGCCGCACCGACCACTGATTGCGATTATTCACGGTTCAAGGAGCGATTGCGAGAAGCCCCGCGCGATCCTTTATGGACGAACCGTATCGGTGTAGTAAAGATATTTTTCGAACCATTTCGAAAGATCAGGGATTGAGCGCGTTGATCGCCGCATGGACCCGCGCCTCGACCTCCTCGCGCGGCAGGCCCGGCGGAATCTCCTCGCCGTAGCGCAGGGTGATCGTCCCCGGCACCTTCCACCGCCGGTGATAGACCGGCCCGCTGTTGACCGCGACCGGCACGACCGGCAGACCGAGCAGCTTGTAGAGCCCGGCGAAGCCCGATTGCAGCGGCGGCCGTGCCCCGTGCGGCACCCGCGTCCCTTCGGGGAAGATCACCAGGGGGCGGCCCTGCTTCGCCCGCTCCAGCGCCGCGGCGCGCATCGCCCGCAGCGCCTTGGCGCCCTCGCCGCGCTCGACCGCGACGTTGCCGTAGCGCGCCGAGACCCGGCCCCACAGCGGAATCCGCATCAGCTCGGCCTTGGCGAAGACCGCCGGGAAGGCGAGCTGGCAGGGCAGGTCGATCGCCTCGAAGAACGATTCGTGCTTGTAGGCCAGCAGCACCGGCCGGTCGGGCGCGGCGCCCTCGGCGCGCACCCGGACGCCGGCCAGCCGCAGGCAGAGCCGATGCCAGCGCGACCAGCCGCGCACCACCGCGCGCAGGGGCCCCTCGCCGAACGGGACCATCGCCACCGCGACCAGCACCAGCGGCACCGAGCCGCCGTAGAACGCGGCGTAGAACGCCAGGCTGCGGACCACCGAAAGGATTCGCGCCATCAGAACGGCCAGAGGCTGGAGAGGCGGGCGGCGAGCAGCTTGTGGTATTCGAGGAACAGGATCCGGAACGAGGGCTTGGACGGCACCGCGTCCTCGACCACGGTCACGCCCGCGGGCGTGACCCGGCCCAGCTCGTAGGCGGCGCGGCGGATGTGCCAGTCGGTCGTGACCAGCCGCACCGAGCGCGCCCTGGTCGCGGCGAGCCAGCCCGCGATCTCCTGCGCGTTGGAGCGGGTGTCGACCGATTCGAAGCCCAGCGTCACGCAGCAGGCCATCAGCGCGGGCTCGACCTTGTAGTGCGCGGCGAACTCGGCCGGCTTGACCTCGCGGCTCACGCCCGAGACCAGCATCCGTCCGGCCCAGCCCCGGCGCAGCGCCGTCAGCCCGCGGTCGATCCGGCCCTCGCCGCCGGTCGGCACCACGACCACGTCGGTCTTCTCCGCACCCGCCGGCAGCGGCAGGGCGATCGCGAACCAGACGAAGCCGAGCGCCCAGACGATCATGGCGAGGGAGGAGAGGCGGCGCAGCATGGCAGGGGCGCTATAGCATCTTTCGCAGGGCGCGGATCACCGTCAGCCGCGCGGTGAGCATGGCCACGCCGACCCCGGCGACCGGCACCAGCGCCAGGACCAGCCAGTCGAGCCAGCCGAGCGACCCGCCCGTCGCCAGCCCCGCGCCGAGCCCGGCGAGCTGGCGGGCGAGCAGCAGGATCGCCGCCGCGCCGAGCGCGAGCCCGGTCGCCCCGCCGACCGCCGCGTCGAGCCCGATCGAGCGCTGGAAGATCCGCGCGATCTGCGCGTCGGTCCCGCCGAGCAGGTGGACGATCTCGATCGTCTCGCGGTTGGAGCCGAGCGCGGTCCGCGCCGCGAGCAGCACCGCGGCCGAGGTCGCCACGCCGAGCAGGGCGATCAGCGCCACGGCGAGCCACTGGAGCGAGCCGATCGCGCCGAACACCGGGGCGAGCCAGCTCGACTGCGCGTCGACCCGCGCGCTGGGCGCGACGTCGCGCAGGCCGCGGCGCAGCTCGGCGAGGCGGGCGGGCGTGACCGCGCCGCCGACCCGTGCGTCGATCAGCGCCGGGACCGGCACCGCGTCGGCGTCCGACGCCTCCGGCCCGAGCCAGGGCGAGACCAGCCGGTCGAGCTCCTCGGGCGGGACGATCCGCACCCCGCTGACGCCGGGCAGCGCGGCGAGGCGCCGGGCGGCGGCCTCGGCCTGGCGGGCGCGGGATTCGGCCGCGGGCTCGACGATCTGCACGGTGATCCCGCCCGACAGCTCGGCCTTGGCGGTATGCGCGGCGTTGCGCAGGGCCAGGCCGGCGGCGGCCGCGATCACCGTCAGCGCGATCATGATCGCGATGACCCAGGGCATCGGCCCCGAGAGCCGCGCCTGGGGGATCAGCTCGGCCGGGCCGAGCGCCCCCCAGCGGGCGAGCCTGCGCCTGCCGCTCATGGGGTCCTCGTCATGTCGGGGGCGCCTCGCGCCGCGGCGGATAGCGCAGGGCCCCGGTGGGATCGGCCAGCTTGCCCTTGTCGAGCCGCATGATCAGCGATTCCGGCACCTTGCGCAGCAGGTGGACGTCGTGGGTCGCGACCACGACGGTCGTGCCGAGGCGGTTGAGCGCCTCGAACAGGCGCAGCAGCTTCAGCGCCATGTCGGGATCGACGTTGCCGGTCGGCTCGTCGGCGACGAGCAGGTCGGGCCGCCCGATCACCGCCCGGGCGATCGCCACGCGCTGCTGCTCGCCGCCCGAGAGCGTCGCGGGCCGCGAATGCATCCGGTCGGCAAGGCCGACCCAGTCGAGCATGTCGGAGACCGGCTTCTCCAGCTCCTTCTGCGGCATCCCCGCGACCCGCAGCGGCAGGGCGACGTTGTCGAAGGCCGAGAGGTGGGAGACCAGGCGGAAGTCCTGGAACACGACCCCCAGGCGGCGGCGGAAGGCGGGCAGGCGGTCGCGCGGCAGGGTGATCGCGTCGGTCCCGAACAGGCGGATCATCCCGCGCGACGGGCGCTGGGCGAGGTAGAGCAGCTTGAGCAGCGAAGTCTTGCCCGCGCCGCTCGCCCCGGTGAGGAAGTAGAAGCTGCCCGGGAACAAGGTAAACGAAACGTCGGTCAGGACCTCGCGGTCGGTGCCGTACCGCAGGCCGACGTTGTCGAACTGGACAATTTCCCCGGCGCCGCCCTGTGTCATCCCCGCGGCCTATAGACGGCTATCCATGTGGAAAAAAGGACATTCGCCGCAAACCGGGGCTGCGCGACTCTTGTTTGTCGCGGCGGCATCATGCTTAACAGGGAGACCGTGATTATCGCCTGCCCCGCCTGCGCAACGCGCTATGCCGTGCCGGACAACGCGATCGGCGTCGATGGCCGCACGGTGCGCTGCGCGAAATGCCGGCATAGCTGGTTCCAGGAAGGCCCGGCCCTGGCCGAGCGCCCGGCGCCGCCGCCCGCTCCTCCACCGCCGATCCCGCAGGCCCCGGCGGCCGAGCCCGAAGCGGCCGCGCCGGAAGCTCCCGCCCAGGAAGCTCCCGTGGCCGAAGCTCCTTCCGCCGAGGCCTTCGGCGAGGACGAGCCGCCGCTGCCTCCGCGGCAGGAGGCCGAGCCGCCCCGGGTCTATGCCGACGAGACCGTCCCCTATTACGACGAGGCCCGCTCCAGCTTCGACTACGAGCCGCCGTTCCGCCCGCGCCGCAACCCGGCCCGGCTGTGGTTGATCGGCGCGATCCTGTTCGCGGTCGTGGCGCTCGGGGCGATCGGCGCGGTCGCCTGGTACGGCCTGCCCAACTGGGTGCCCTTCGCCCGCGGCACCTTCGCCGCCGGGGAGCCCGACCTTGTGCTCGACTTCCCGCCGAACCGCCAGGACCGCCGCACCCTGCCCAACGGGGCCGAGTTCTTCGGCGCGAGCGGCTCGATCACCAATGTCGGCAAGGTCCGGCTCAACGTCCCGGTCGTCCTCATCACCCTGCGCGATGCGCGCGACCGGATCGTCTATTCGTGGGAGGTCGTCCCCTCCAAGCGCGTCCTCGCCCCCGGCGAGAGCGTGACGATCAACGAGGCCGTGACCGACGTCCCCAAGTCCGCCAAGGTCGCCGAGATCGGCTGGAAGCCGGGCTGACCGGCGGCGCCGGCCGGCGGTATTGCCGCCCCGCGAAAAAACGTCGATCGCTTGCCCTTGCTAGGGCCGATGCCCTTTGCTAAGGGCGCGCTCCTACCCCGGGGGCGGCGCTGCCGCCCTTTCGATTTTGCGGTCGTGGCGGAATTGGTAGACGCGCAACGTTGAGGTCGTTGTGGGCGAAAGCCCGTGGAAGTTCGAG
>CALLNA010000066.1 GCA_938005655.1 uncultured Novosphingobium sp. | reverse complement strand
ACCACGATCATCGAGGTCAGCGACATCGATGACGAGCGGAACGACAGCCTGGTCTACGTCTCGTTCATCCATTCGATGGACAAGCCGATCCGCGACAACGGGGGGCAGACCTTCATCCCCGGCTATTCGTTCCGCACCACCGACAACCCGGATTTCGCGCTGTTCAACGTCCGCCTGCGCGGGCGGATCAAGGACGGCGTGATCACGACCGACCCCGTGCCGCAGTTCGACTTCAACCCCGGCCAGGGCACGGTGACGACGCTCTACAAGGCGCAGGTCCGGCTGGAGCCCCAGCCCGACGGCTCGGTCAAGGGCTACCTCGGCGGCTATCAGGATTGGCGCAGGCTGGCCTACAGCGGCTATTCCGAGGGCCTGTTCGGCTTCCAGGCGCCGGGCGTCTACTATTCGCTGAAGCGCAACGCGGACGGGCTCAGGGACCCGGTCACGGGCGAATACAACGGCATCTCGACGATCCTCGAGATCGATACCGTGCCCGCCTTCATCACGCCCGCTACCCCGTCCGGCACCGCGACCGCGCGCGCCGGATCGACGGGCAGGACCTCCCGGTGAATGACATGACCAAACAATCGCACAAACGCATCTTCCGGCCGGGCCTCGCCGCCTGCGCCCTTGCCGTCGCGGCGGCCGGCCTGGCCGTGACCCACGACATCGGCGCCGTGGCCGAGCCGGTGTCCCAGGCCGGGCCGGCGACGTTCCGCCGGCTCAGCGAGGATCAGTACAAACGCTCGATCGCGCAGATCTTCGGCGCCGAGATCGCCGTGCCCGGCCGGTTCGAGCCGCCGGTCCGCGAGGACGGGCTGCTGGCGATCGGCCAGTCGCACGTGGTCGTCACCCCGGGCGGCCTGGAGCAGTACGCGCTGCGGGCGCGCGAGATCTCGGCGGCGGTGCTGGACGAGGCGCACCGCGCCCGATACCTGCAATGCGCGCCCGCGACGCCGGCCGCCTTCGACGAGCCTTGCGCGCGCGGGTTCCTTGCCAAGTACGGCCGCCTGCTGTTCGGCCGGCCCCTGACGAACGGCGAGGCCGCCGCCGCGATCGCGCTGTCGCGCCGGGCTGCGGCAAGCTCGGGCAGCTTCTACACGGGGGTCGGCGCGGGCTTGTCCTCGCTGCTGGTCTCGCCGGCCTTCGTCTTCCGGATGGAGGCGGTCGAGGCCGATCCGGCCGGGGGGCAGCGCCTCGACGCCTATTCGCTGGCGACGCGGATCAGCTTCCTGCTGTGGGACGCGCCGCCCGACGAGGCGCTGCTGGACGCCGCTGCCGACGGCTCGCTGCGCACGCCGCAGGGGCTGGAGCGCCAGGTCGACCGGATGATGGCCTCGCCCCGGCTGGAGCAGGGCGTGCGGGCCTTCTTCTCCGACATGCTGGCCTATGACCAGTTCGCGGGGCTGTCGAAGGACGCGCAGATCTATCCGATCTTCAATCCGCAACTGCGCAACGACGCGCAGGAGCAGAGCCTGCGGACGATCGTCGACCACCTGCTGGTGCAGAACGGCGACTACCGCGACCTCTACACCACGCGGAAGACCTTCCTGACCCGCTCGCTCGGCGCGCTGTACGGCGTGCCGGTCGACGCGCGGGGCTTCAACGGGTGGATGCCCTATACCTTCCCTGCCGGGTCTCCCCATGCGGGGCTGCTCACCCTGCCGGCGTTCCTGATGCTCGACCCTTCGCACGAAGGGCGCAGCTCGCCGACGATCCGCGGCATGATGGTGCGCCAGAACTTCCTGTGCCAGCCGGTTCCGCCGCCGCCCGCCAACGTCAACTTCAACCTCGTCCAGGACGTGAACGACCCGCTGCACAAGACCGCGCGCGAGCGGCTCGCCGCGCATCAGGAGAACCCGGTCTGCGCGGGCTGCCACAAGATCACTGATCCGATCGGCCTGGCGCTGGAGAACTATTCGCCGGTCGGCGCCTTCCGCGCCCAGGAGAACGGCGTGACGATCGACGCCAGCGGCAAGCTCGACGGCGCCGCCTACCGCAACGCGATCGAGCTGACGGGCCTGCTGCGGAACAGTCCGGCGGCTTCCGCCTGCGTCGTCCAGCGCGTCGTCGAATACGGCGTCGGGCGCAAGCTCAGCCCGGGCGAGGAGCTATGGCTCGACGCGCTCAACACGCGCTTCGCCCAGGACGGCTACCGCTTCCGCGGCCTGCTGCGGGCCGTGGCGACCAGCCCGACCTTCCAGGCGGTCGCGCCGGCGACGCTCGCATTGAACTGATTTCGACAGGAGAAGACCCATGTCACGCTGGAACAGGCGCAACGTCCTCAGGGGAGCCGTGAACGGCGCTGCGGTCACGGTGGCCCTGCCGTTCCTCGACTGCTTCCTCGACGGCAACGGCGAGGCCCTGGCGGCGACCGGCGCCCCGATCCCGACGCGCTTCGGCACCTGGTTCTGGGGCTGCGGCATCAACGAGAAGCGCTTCTACCCCGATCAGGTCGGCAAGGATTTCGCCTTCAAGACCGAGACCAAGGCGCTGGCGCCGTTCAAGGAGCGGGTCACGGTGTTCTCGGGCTTCAACGTGATCCTCGACGGCCAGCCGAACCTGACCCACTGGTCGGGGATCATGGGCGCGCTCACCGGCACGACGCCGAACCGGGGCGGCAACGGCGTCGGGACCTCGCTGGCGCCCACGCTCGACTGCCTGGTCGCCGACCACATCGCCGCGGGCACTCGCTTCAAGTCGCTCCAGGTCGCCTGCACCGGCCAGTCGAGCGTCAGCTACTCGATGCGCGCGGGCAATACGGTGAATTCGAGCGAGGTCGATCCCGTCGCGCTCTACAAGCGCCTGTTCGGCCCCGAGTTCCAGGACCCGAATTCCGGCAAGTTCACGCCCGACCCGGGAATCATGCTGCAACAGAGCGTGCTCTCCTCCGTGAAGGACAGCCGCGACGAGCTGATGCGCGGCGTCGGCGCCGCCGACCGGGCGCGGCTGGACCAGTATTTCACCTCGGTGCGCGAGGTCGAGCAGCAGCTCGCGGTGCAGCTCCAGCCGCCCGCGCCGGCCGAAGCCTGCGCGATCCCCAAGGCGCCCGCCGCCGTCGAGCTGGGCACGACCTGGGAGGACGCGACGAAGATGCATGACCGGCTGACCGACCTGATGGTCATGGCGCTGGCCTGCAACCAGACGCGCGTGTTCCACGTCGCGCTATCGGCCGCCGTGTCGAACCTGCGCAAGGCCGGGCAGTCGGTGGCGCTGCACGAGCTGACCCATGAGGAGCCGATCGATCCCAAGCTCGGCTACCAGGTCGAGGCGACCTATTTCCTCGAACAGAGCATGGACGTCTTCGCGAGCCTGCTGCGGAAGATGGAGGCGGTCCGGGAAGGGACGGGCACCCTGCTCGACCATTCGCTGATCCTCGGCCTGTCGGAAAGCAACCTCGCCAAGCTGCACACGCTGGAATCGCTGCCGATGATCGTCGCCGGGACGGCGGGCGGCAAGTGGAAGCAGGGCCAGCACATCAGCGGCAAGGGCGACACGACCTCGCGGGTGGGCCTCACCATCCAGCAGGCGTTGGGGATGCCGGTCGGCTCCTGGGGGACCGGCGCCAACGCGACCTCGCGCGCCATCTCTGAAGTTACCTGATGGCTATAGAGATGGCTTTATAGCCAAATTTAGGTGTATCTCGGCCGTGGGCGAGCCGTCGCCGACTTTCGATCCATATCCTCCAGTTTTCCAAAAAGAGACATCTCTCTTGGCATGGACTTGGCCACGCGAAACCATTCGATTTTGTAAAAAATATATATATTACATAAAAATCAAAGTTTTGATTCTAGGTTTTGATAATCGGCTGTGATCCGGATGGGTCTGGAAAATATATTGAGGGCTCTCGTTTTTCCTTTTCCTCAATCAAAAAACAGATTACTGATTTGTTAAAATCACAATAGCGATTCACGGGGGAGAACATATCGTGAGGAATAAGTTCGTGCCGCTCATGGCGGGCTCGGCGTTGTCGGTGTTCGCGGTCGCGACGCCCGCCTTCGCGGAAGGCGCGGCGGCGGAGGCGCAGCCGGCCAGCCCATCGGAAATTCCCGACATCCGCACCTCGCAGGAGGCCGTGGCCGAGGATGCCGGCGTCGACCGCGAGGACCCGAGCACCATCGTCGTCACCGGAACCATGATCCGCGGCGTCGCGCCGGGCGGCTCGCAGACCATCGCCGTCACCCAGGAGCAGATCGCCGCCACCGGCGCGGCCAATGCGTCCCAGCTCCTGGCCAGCATTCCGCAGACCAACTTCTTCGGGATGCAGCCCAGCATCCGCGGCGCGACGGGCGCGGGGACCAGCATCAACCGTCCGGACCTGCGCAACCTCCAGCCGAGCGCCAGCCCGGCGCCGGCCTCGGCGACGCTGCTGCTGCTCGACGGCCACCGCCTGCCGGGCATGGGCATCCAGCAGAACGGCCCCGACGCGGACTCGATTCCCGCCTCGGCGATCGAGCGGGTGGAGATCGTGACCGACGGCGGCTCGGCGGTCTACGGCACCGACGCGATCGGCGGCGTGGTCAACTATGTCACTCGCAAGCGGTTCGACGGCATCCAGGTCGGCGGGCATTACGGCTTCGCCGACGACTTCAAGCAGGTCGACGCCAATATCGTCGCCGGCAAGGACTGGGGCTGGGGCTCGGCCTACATCGCCTACAACTACCTGTGGCACGACGAGTTCTATGGCTACGACCGCGCCTACAACCAGGCGCTCGACTGGATCAACACCGACAAGCTCGGCCGGCCGGTCGAGGGGAACATGCAGTGCTCGCCGGGCACGGTGTCGGCCGGGGGCGTGAACTACGCGCTGCCCGGCCTGTCGAGCGCGGGCAACCTCGGCAACCGCTGCGACCCGACGGATTACGCGACGATCTATCCGCGCGAGAAGCGCCATTCGCTGTTCGCGCGCTTCACCTACGATGACGGCGGGCCGGTGACGGCCTCGATCACCGCTTTCTACAACCATCGCGACAACATCTCGGATTCCGGGCCGCTGCGGCCCTCCAGCGCGATCACCATCCCGCGCCTGCTGAGCGGGGGAGTGCCCAATCCGTCGTACATCACCCTGCCGGTCGCGACGCAGCCGGCGTCGGAGACGATCAGCTTCGACCTCAGCCCGGTCTTCGGCTTCTCGACCAAGCAGGTCTCGGAGATGGAGAGCTGGGGGATCACGCCGACGATCCGGATCGACGCGGGGAAGGGCTGGCAGATCAACTTCCTGGCCAACTACGGCCGCGGCGTCTCGACGTTCCAGGGGCCGGTCTCGAACGGCGCGATCAATTCGGCGCCGATCACCCAGGCGGCCGCCGCCGGCACCTTCAACTTCCTCACCCTCAACGACCCGAACACCCTCCCCGCGCTCCGGGCGGCGCGCGACTGGTACGAATACGGCCGGGGCGTCAACGAACTGCTCAACACCCGCCTCGTCGTCGACGGGCCGCTGTTCCATCTCCCGGGCGGCGACGTGAAGGCCGCGATCGGCGGCGAATATATCCACGAGAGCTATTCGTTGCAGTATGCCAGCGGCGTGACCGCGGCGAACATCGGCGCCCTGCCGCTGCAATATGCGTCCCGCCGGGTCGCGGCCGCCTTCGGCGAACTGAGCGTGCCGATCATCGGCGCCGGCAATCGCGGCCTGTTCCATTCGCTGACCCTGTCGGCGGCGGGCCGCTATGACCACTACAGCGACTTCGGCGGGACCTTCAATCCGCAGTTCGGCGTCGATTTCGGGCCCGTCGCATGGCTGAAGCTGCGCGGCGGCTGGGGCAAGTCGTTCCAGGCCCCGGCGCTCTACACGCTGACCCAGGCCGGGGTGCCGTCCATCCTGGCGATCCCGCTCAGTCCCTCGTCGATCCCGATCTTCACGGCCGGCGCGCCCTCCGGGCTCGATCCCACGGGGCGGTCGATCTACGTCCTGCGCGGCACCAGCCTGCCGATCCTCCCGCAGAAGGCGAAGATCTACTCGCTGGGCGTCGACGTGAAGCCGCCGATCGTGCCGGGCCTGTCGCTGGGCATGACCTATTACAATATCAAGTTCTACGACCGGATCGGCGGCGCGCCGCTGGGCAGCTCGCTGCTCTGGTCGCAATTCCCCGACTATTTCCGCACCTATCAGCAGAGCGACGTCGAGGCCTTCCGGCAGAAGGTGCTGAGCACGCCCGGCGTGACCGGCGGCGGCGCGTTGCAGGCGGCCGACCTGTCGAGCATCTACGCCATCGTCGATGCGCGCACGACCAACGTCAGCACTTTCTGGACCAAGGGCTTCGACTTCTACGCGCGCTATCGCCGTCCGACGAGCTTCGGCGCGGTCTATGTCGACTTCAGCGGCAGCCTGCCGATCAGCACCAAGTCGCAGGTCAGCTCGCAGGCGCCGGTCGTCGAGACCCTGCTCGACCTTGATACGCCCCGCCTGCGCTCGTCCCTGACGCTGGGGGCGGAGATCCACGGCCTGACCGCGCAGGGCACCTGGCTGCACGTCGACGGCTATCCGCAGATCGGCACGGCCGCGAACCTTAACCAGACCTATGTCGGCGCCTGGAACGTCTTCAACCTGTTCTTCCGCTATCGCATTCCCGGCGAGGCGCGCTGGACCGGCGGGCTGGACCCGACGCTCAACCTCGACAACCTGCTCAACACCCACCCGCCGTTCCTGCGCGGCAATTCGGGCTATCAGAACCAGCAGGGCCAGACGCCAGGCCGGTTGATCAAGTTCGGCATCGCCAAGAAGTTCTGACATCCCGGGCGGGTCGAGCGAGGCCGCCGGTCCGGTCGCCCGCTGGCCGGCCCTGACATTGGAAGGAGATCGAGACCATGCGCCTGATGATATTCGCGAGCAGCCTCGCGCTCGCCTGCCTCGGCAGCGGGGCCCTGGCCGCCGCGCCCGGCCAGGCGGAGGCCCCGGCCGCCGCCGTCCGGACCTATTCGGTCGCGAACAGCCAGCTCGGCACGCTGCTTGCCGATCCCGAGGCCAAGGCCGTGCTGATGAAGCACATTCCCGAATTGGTCACTCGGCTGGGCGACGACACGGAGCGGGCCGCGGGCATGACGCTGAAGGAGATGCAGGACGCGCTCAAGGCCTATGCCCCGGATGTCCTGTCGGACGCCAAGCTGGCCGAGCTGGATCGCGACCTCCAGAAGATCCCCGCCAGGAATTGACCGGAATCGGCGCTGGCGGCCGGAATCGGCTTGGGCTAGGGATGGCGCGTGCACAAGCAGGGGAAAGCCAGGTCGCCGATCGATGACGCAGCGCAGCGGCTGCGCGACTGGGCGCTTGGCGAGGCCGATGGCACCTTGCTCGGCAACGAGGACGACCTGATCGCGCGGCTCGGGGTGTCGCGCGTCACCGTCCGCCAGGCCGCGCGCCTGCTGGAGCGGGAAGGCGTCCTCAACGTGCGGCGCGGGATCAACGGCGGCTACTTCGCCTCCCGGCCCAGCGTGGACATGGTCGAAACCGTCGTCTGCGCCTATCTCGATACCCTGGGTCTCGATACGCGGCATACCGGGGGCGTGGCGACGGCGCTGTGGATGGAGACGCTGCGGCAGGCCGCCAACGCGGATCGGGCGGAGGCCGGTGTCCTGGTCGACCGGCTGGTGCGGGAACTTCACGAGCTGGGCCTCGATGCCACGCTGGAGCAGGTCGCGGCGTTCGAGAAAAGCAGCCGTTCGGCGATCTTCCGGCTGATCCGCGGCTCCTACATCGAGGTGTTCTTCGGCATAAACGCGGCCTTCTCCTATCAGCAGGTGACATCCCAGTTCGAAGAAGGGGTGCCATCGTCCCCTCAACCTCATCATGCGCGCTTCGTCGAGCGGTGGCGCAAGGCCAAGCTTATGGAGCTGGAGGCGATCGCGGAGGGCGACGAGATGCTGGCGATGATGACCGCGCTTCATACGCGCAAGGTCTGGATCGATCGCGGCTCGGCGGCCTGGCGCGGGGCCGTGGGGACGGATGCGGAGAAGCCCGGGCGCGGGTGACGACCGGGCCGCGGTCGCGCTGCCCGTTCCTTCTCGCACCCGGCCACGGAAGGAAACCGCATGCCGCGCCTTGGGGGAGTGGGGATGCCTGAAGCAGCGCCGCCCGACATGCCGCGAAGGCGATCGCGGTGACGGCTCCCGCGCCGCCGGGGAAGCTGGGATGGGCCGGCACGGCGATCTACGGCATCGGGGCGATCGGCGGCGCGGCCAAGACCGTGCCGATCACCTCGTTCCTGATGCTGTACTATCATCAGGTGATCGGGCTGTCCGCGCTGGCGATCTCCACCGTGCTGATGGCCTCGCTGGTGCTCGACGCGATCTGGGACCCGCTGGTCGGCCAGCTTTCGGACACGTTCCGTTCGCGCTGGGGGCGGCGGCTGCCCTTCATGTACCTGTCCATCGTGCCGGTGACGGTCCTGTTCCTGCTATTGTGGATGCCGCCGGCGGGCTGGCCGGCGCCGATGCTGACGGCCTATCTTGCCGTCTGCGTGATCGGCATCCGCTTCTTCGATACCTTCTTCGAGTTGCCCCACGTCGCGCTCGTTCCCGAGCTGACCTCCGACTATCATGAGCGGACCCGCCTGTTCACCGCGCGCTACCTGTTCGAGGCCGCGGGCGGCCTGACGGTCACGGCGCTGGCCTACAACGTGTTCATGAAGGAGCGGCCCGATGGAACGGGCGGCCTGCTTGCGGCGGAGGGCTACCGGCCCTTCGCGATCTTTGCGGCGACCGTCATCGTCCTGTCCCTGACCTTCTGCGCGGCCGGGCTGCACCGCCGGATCGTGAGTGGCGCCCCGCCGTCACCGGCGCGGCGCCGCTCGCTGGGCGATCATCTGCGCGACATGGCCGAGACGCTGAAAAGCCGGTCGCTGGCGGTCCTCGTCGCGGCGGCGGTGTTCATCTCGATCGGCTCGGGCATCGGCAGCACGCTCGGCATCTATTGGCTGATGTATTTCTACCGCTTCACCCAGGCGCAGATCACGATCCTGACGGTGCCGATCATGTTCGGCCTGCTGGTGATCGCCGCGGCGCCCGCGATCTCGGCCCGGCTGGGCAAGCGCCGCGCGGCGATCCTGCTGCTGTGGATCAACGCGGCCGCGGGCGCCGTCCCGCTGCTCGCGCGGCTGCTCGACCTGCTGCCGGTGCAGGGCGCCGGCTTGCTGGTGCTGGTCGGAGCCCAGAGCGTGATCGGCGCCGGCACCATGACGATGATCACGATCACCCTGTCCTCGATGGTGGCGGACCTGGTCGAGGAAGCCGAGGCCAGGACCGGCCGGCGCTCCGAAGGCCTGCTGCTCGCGTCGAGCAGCTTCATGCGCAAGGCGAGCCAGGGGCTGGGCACGCTGGGCGCAGGCCTGCTCCTGATGCTGGCGGCCTTTCCCCAAGGGATGGAACGCGATCAGGTCCCCGCCGGCGTCGTCGACCGCATGGCCCTGCTGTATCTCGGGGTGAGCCTGGCCCTGACCGTGATCACGACGCTGATCCTGTCCCGCTATCGCGGCGATCGTTTCGATCGAACGACCGGCGTCGGCGCATCCGGAGCGGGGTGTCATTGACGCCGATGCGGAATGGCCGGGCCCGCCCGTTTGCCGCTTTGGCGTTGGCAGCCTAGAGTGACGCCATGATTGCTCGCAACAACCATCCAGTCGTCATCGTCGGGGGCGGTCCGGCCGGGATGATGGCTGGGCTGCTGCTTGCGCGCGCCGGGGTGATGACCGTCGTGCTGGAGAAGCACCGGGACTTCCTCAGGGATTTTCGGGGCGATACGGTTCACCCTTCCACCCTGGACATCTTCAGCGAACTCGACCTGCTGGACGCGCTCCTCGCGCGCGAGCACGACAAGGTGGAGTCCGTCGGCGCGGTCATCGGGGGCCATGAGTATCGGATCGCGGACTTCAGCCGGCTGCCCGGGCCCGCGCGCTTCATCGCCATGATGCCGCAATGGCACTTCCTCGATTTCGTGGCCGAGCAGGCGCGGCAATTCCCCGCCTTCTCCCTGCGCATGGAAGCGGAGGCGGTCGGGTTGATCGAGGGCGCGACGCGGGTCGAGGGCGTGCGGCTTGCCACGGGCGAGGCGCTGGAAGCGGCACTGGTCATCGCTGCCGATGGACGCAGCTCCGTTCTGCGTGAGGCCGCCGGGCTACCGCGAAAGGATCTGGGCGCGCCCATCGACGTGCTGTGGTTTCGTGTGCCCAAGCCGCGGACCCCCGAGAACCGCACCCAGGGCTATATCGACCGGGGCGAGATGATCGTGACCATCGACCGGGGCGACTATTTCCAGTGCGCGCGCGTGATCGAGAAGGGAGCGGCGGATCGGGTGCGGGCTGCCGGCCTGGCCCGTTTCCGGGTGGATGTCGCGGCGACGGTTCCCCCTCTCGCGGAC
The DNA here is from genome assembly GCA_938005655.1 of uncultured Novosphingobium sp. GTDB lineage: Bacteria > Pseudomonadota > Alphaproteobacteria > Sphingomonadales > Sphingomonadaceae > Novosphingobium. The sequence goes on along the minus strand of CALLNA010000066.1, from coordinate 1,047 downwards.
CATATCGACGCCATCGCCGACTGGGACGACGTGAAGCTCCTGACCGTCTCCCTCGACCGCCTGACCCGCTGGCACCGCCCCGGCCTGCTCGCCATCGGCGACGCGGCCCACGCCATGTCGCCAGTCGGCGGCGTCGGCATCAACCTGGCGATTCAGGATGCCGTCGCCGCGGCGAATATCCTGGCTGCGCCGCTCGCGCGCGGCGCCGATCCCGATCCGCTGCTGCATCGCGTGCAGAAGCGCCGGATGCTGCCCGTTAGGACGATCCAGGCCGTGCAGCGCGCCGTCCACCGCAACGTCATCGGCGCGGCCATGCGTGAGAAGGCGCCTCGTGTCCCGGCGATCGTCCGCCTTCTACAGGCCGTTCCCGCATTGCAGGCGTTGCCGGCCTGGCTGCTGGGCCTCGGCATTCGCCGCGAGCATGTCTCGAAGGGGCCCGCGTGACGCCGGAAATCTGATCGGGGGGTTCGTGCCTGGCGAGACCGGCGAGCGACCCGCGTATCGAGCGCGCAGGGAGGATGGACGCGGCACCGCAGCATCGGCATAGATGCGAACGGCAATGGATTTCTGCCGGGCCTTCGGGCCGAACCGCCCCTAGGGGTTGATGATTCCTACCTTTCGCCGTCAGGCAACAAGGAGGAATCGTGCGCGCCACCTTTGCGAACCTTTTTGCGAGCTTCAACCTCGCCGCGTTTTTCCGCACTCGCCACGATCATGCGATGTCGGTCCTGCGCTGGACCCTGATCCTCGTCCCCATGGCGGTGGCGGTCGGGTCGCTGTGCGCCGCCTTCCTCTGGAGCCTCGACGTTGCGACGCGGACGCGCTTCGCCCATCCGTGGATGCTGTTCCTGCTGCCGCTCGCGGGCGGCGGGATCGGCCTGCTCTACCACTGGATGGGCAAGAGCGTGGCGGGCGGCAACAATCTGATCGTCGAGCAGGTCCACGAGCCCGGGGGCGGCGTGCCGCTCCGCATGGCCCCGCTGATCTTCATCGGAACGGTCGTGACCCACCTCTTCGGCGGCTCGGCGGGCCGCGAAGGCACGGCGG
>CALLNA010000065.1 GCA_938005655.1 uncultured Novosphingobium sp. | reverse complement strand
AACATGCGCAAGGGCGGGCGCACACCCCGCCAGGCGCACATGCCGCTGCTGATCGAGCCGATCCGCCCGACGAGCTGGCACCTCCAAGAACGCGGCCGCTCGTTCCCGCCGAACTATCTCCACGAGACCTGGCGGGACTGGCTCTATTGGGACATCGAGCTGGAGGCTTAGGGCGCGGATAGCTTCCGGCCGTGAAGCGAGTGGACTGAACGGCAATCGGGGACGGGAGCGGACATAACCGCGAGGCCGGACTATATCCTAACAGGCTCAGAAACCTCATTTTCAAACGGTGGCGCGGGGGCAATGCCGATCTTGATTACATCGCCTTGCCAATGGGGGCTGACTGAATAGTCACCCGAAGGAATCGAGATTAGATGGCCTCCCCATCGCCCATCCGGCTCATTCCCCCCACCCGAAATTTCTTCGCCCGGACCGACAAAAATCGTTCCGCTCGGCGCTCGCAACGAAAATGCTCGAACACTCGGCTGGGGCTGATTACTGACTTCGATGTTATAAAACCCGTCAGCACCTAGGCCGACTATAAGAACGTTTCGAGCAGCCAGCTCAGCGAGCTCTTCCCTTGGATCTGCCCACCAGTCGCACTCATCATCGATACGATGCGACAATGCAGACAGATCGAATACGACCAAAGAGGCAGTGTCGGTCCTGATCTCTCCACTCAATGGCAAAGTGACGACCGCCGGCGCAACGGCAACAGGTTGCTCGGTCTCGTCAACTGGCGGGACATATTTGGTGCCAAACACACGTCGCAGGAAACGGATCAATTCACGCCCCTCACAATACACCCTGACCGATGTCATTCCATCGCTCTTGATATGCCGATCTGCAATGTCTGCAATCGGGTCGTGTCCGGAACGGCGGCTGTGTGCACCAAGCGCCAAGAACCGGCTGCCGCATTGCCCACGCAGCCGGGCCCCTACAACCGCGCGTTGGGCGGCGGGGTGTCGCTGGCCTTGCGCAGGCCCAGCACCTCGCGCGCCTGGGCGCGGATGTAGGCGTGGAGTTGGCGGAGCTGGTCGTCGGTCAGGGTCGGGAAGCTCGGCATCCCGGCGTCCATCCGTCCGGCCTTGACGAAGGGCGCGAAGGTGTCGAGCCGCAGGGCGATCGCGGATTCGCGCAGGTCCGGCCCCGGCGTCCCCGTGGCGTGGAAGCCGATGCCGTGGCAGGCCGCGCATTGCACCGACAGGGCACGGCCGGCGGCGACGTCCGCCTCGTTGAGCACCAGCGCGGCGTCGTCGAGCGCGTCGACCTTCATCGTCCGCGGCGGGCTGGGGGCGAGCCTGGCCGTGCCGCCGATCGCGAAGGTCAGCAGGCGGCGCGGCTGGCGGCCGTACTTCCAGCCCACGTCCATGAACTTGCCGTAGGCCGCCGTCGTCCCGCCGTAGCCGACCAGGACCGAGACGTATTGCTTGCCGCCCGCGCGGAAGCTCATCGGCGCGCCGACGATGCCGAGGCCCGCGTCGAACTGCCACAGCCGCTTGCCGCTGGCGGCGTCGTAGGCGTTGAACATGCCCTCGGCCGTGCCCTGGAAGACGAGGCCGCCCGCCGTCGCCAGGGTGCCGCCGTTCCACAGGAACTCGTTCGTGACCCGCCAGCGCTCCTTCTGCGCCACCGGGTCCCAGGCGACGAGGTAGCCGTGGCCGTCGCCCTCCCGCTCGACGATCGGCTCCAGCATCAGGCCCATGACGTTGAAGGCGTCGGCGGTCTGCGGTCCGTTCTTGTAGAACCGCGCGCCGATCTGCTGGATCGGGATATAGACTAGCCCGGTCTTCGGGCTGTAGCTCATCGCCTGCCAGTTGTGCCCGCCGACCGTGCCCGGCCACATCTTGGTCTCGCCGGTCTCGTAGCGGATGTTCGGCTCCTCGACCGGGCGGCCGGTCTTGAGGTCGATCTCCTTGGCCCAGCTTATCGCCGTGGTCTTGCCGGGCTGGTTGAGCAGCTTCCCGGTCTGGCGGTCGAGCACGTAGAAGAAGCCGTTGGTCGGCGCGTGCATCAGCACCTTGGTCGGTACGCCGCTCAGGTTGAGCGTCGCCATCTGGATGTTCGGCGTCGCCTTGTAGTCCCACGAATCGCGCGGGTTCTCCTGGTAGTGCCAGAGGTACTTGCCGGTATCGGCGTCGAGCGCGACGATCGACGAGGTGTAGAGGTTGTCCCCCTTGGGATCGCCCGGATCGCGCACGCTGGGGTCGTAGCCGCCGGCATTGCCGACGCCGATATAGACGCGGTTCAGCTCGGCGTCGAAGGTCATCCCGTTCCACACGGTGCCGCCGCCGCCGGTGCCCTTGGTGAAGTCCGGCCCCCAGGTCCTGGCGGCGGCCTCCATCGCCGGGTCGCCCCCATTGTTTTCAGGGCGGTTCTGTTCCGCCGTGCCGGGGACGGTGAAGAAGCGCCAGAGCAGCTTGCCGGTCTTGCCGTCGAAGGCGGTGACGAAGCCGCGCGCGCCGAAGTCCGCGCCGGCATTGCCGATGATGACCTTGCCGTTCATCGTCCGCGGCGCGCCGGTCGAGATGTTGAACATGCCGGCGGGGACCGACTGCTGGACCCACAGCTCCTTGCCGGTCTTCGCGTCGAGCGCGATCAGCCGGCCGTCGAGCGCGGCGACGAAGACCCGCCCGTCCTCATAGGCGACGCCGCGGTTGGCGCCGAACGAGAAGTGCATGGCCGCCGGGCCGTGCTTCCAGGTCTCGGGGTCGTACTTCCACAGCAGCTTGCCGCTGACCGCGTCGACCGCATAGACGGCGGCGTAGCTGCCCGAGAAGTAGATCACCCCGTCGACCGCCACCGGCGTCGCCTCCAGCGTGACCTCGCCCGGCAGGTCGAGCGACCAGGCGAGGCCGAGCTTGCCGATGGAGCCGGTGTCGATCTCGGTCAGGCGGCTGTAGGCGGTCTCGTCCGCGCCGCCGCCGACCCCGGGCCAGTTCGCCTCGGCGCCGACGCCCTGCTCGGGCTGGACCGGACCCTTGGAGCAGCCGGCAAGGGCCAGGGCTCCCGCCGCGGCGAGCAGCATCCAGTGACGACGCATCCCAGTTCTCCCGTCTTTCGCCCTTTCCCCCGCAGGCGGAGGGCTTCTCGTTATTCCCCGGCCAGTTCGAGCAGCGCCGGCACCAGCTTGGGCCAGCTTTCGAACAGGCCCTTCTCCCGGCCCGCCAGGACCTCGACCGAGCGGTAGTTCCATTCGTCCTCGCGCCAGGGCGGCAGCAGCAGCTTCGACTGCGGGATCAGGCGGTGGACCCACAGGCTGGTCGTCTCGGTATGCGAGAGGTCGCTGCGGTGGCTGCGGAAGACGTAGGTCGGCATGGTCAGCCGGGCGAAGTCGACCGGCTTCATGCCGGGCACCGGCGAGATGTCGCTGGGCACGTAGGCCGCCGCCCAGCGCTGCATCACGGCGATGAAGGCGTCGGGATCGAGGGCCAGGATCGCGTCCTTTGCCCGGGGGTTCTTGGCCAGGTTCTCGGCCCAGGAGGTCGCCTTGAGCACGGCCTCCATGCCGCCCTGGCTGGCCAGCGTCGCCGCCTCGCCGCAATAGTAGGTGGCGAGCTGCATCAGCCCGATCGGATCGCCGCTGATCCACCACAGGCCGAGGTGCGAGCACAGCTCCGGATGACGCGAGGCGGCGAGCAGCGAGACCCGCGAACCGCCTGAGCCGCCGACGATCGCGGTCGGACCCAGATCGAGCTGGCGGATCAGCCCGGCCAGGGCCTCGGCCTGGTTCTCGGACTCGCTTGCGCCCGCCAGGCAGACGTCGGACCGGCCGCAGTTCGGCCGGTCGTAGATGAGGACGCGCTTGCCCGCCTGGGCGAGGTCCCGCGCCATCTCGCGGATGCCGGGCGAATCCATGGTGAAGCGCCCGCCCGGGGTCAGGGCGAAGGGCTGGCCGCCAGCCTCGCCGACCAGCTCGTACTCGATGCCGACCGCATGGCCGAAAATGTCGATCGTCGCGCGCGCCATCAGAACGTCATCTCCAGTACCTTGCTGCCCTGGCCGCCGCCTTCGAAGTAGCCGAGGCCGTAGTCGCCCTTGATCGTCGTGCGCTGCATCCGCCGCGGATACCGGGGGTCGTGCCCGCTGACCGCGTGGAGCACGCGCCAGTTGTCCCAGATCAGCATGTCGGTGAGCTTCCAGCGGTGGAAGTAGGCATGGGTCCTGGCGAGCGCGAAGATCTCGCGCGCCACGGCGTCGAGCAGGGCGTCGCCTTCCGGCGTCTCGTCGCCCTCGATCCCCTCGGCCATCCAGGGCGAGCCGTGGAGCCCCTTCTCGCCCGTCGCCCGCGTCCAGCCCGCCGGGTGGACCGCGCGGGGCACGCCGGCCGCCGCGTCCATCACCGCCTGCGAGGTCGGCCGCTCGGCCAGCACGCGGTAGTCGGCCGGGCGGCCGAAGCGCAGGTTCTCCATGATGACGTTCATCCGGTAGAGGACGTTGCGGCCCTCGATCCGCTCGCGCAGCCCGGGCGAGAGGTGCCGGTAGAGCTCGATCCCGTCGACGAAGCCGGTCAGGCCCCCTTCGGGCGGGATGTCGATCGCCCGCAGCACCCCGGCGCGGTTCAACTCGTTGTTGTAGGCGTGGTCGAAATGCCAGGGCAGCCACGAGATCAGCGTCTTGCCGTCGACGTGGATCGCGCCTTCCTCGTGCGCCTTGCAGGCCATGTCGATCACGCCGGGCATGGCATCCTGGTCGACCCGCGGCACGGCCTTGCTCGGATGGTCCTTCATCGGGCCGAACACGTCGCTGAGCGCGGCATGCATCTGGGCGCTGGGCTCGACGTTCTCGAAGACGATCAGGCCCGCCGCCTCGAACACGCGGTTCAGCTCGGCGCGAACCCCCGCGTCGCCCAGGTTCTCGCGCGTGACGCCGCCGATCCGGGCGCCGAAGCCGGGAGTGTCGCCCAAGGGCCGCACGTCGAGCTTGCCAGTCATCATCCTCTCCTTGCCCCCGGAGTATTTCGCCGCAGTATTGAGCTTCAATGGCTCACAATTGCAAGCGCCTATCCGGCGCCGATCAGCTCGCGTCCGACCAGCATCCGCCTGATCTCGTTCGTCCCGGCGCCGATGTCGAGCAGCTTGGCGTGGCGCAGGTAGCGCTCGACCGGCCAGTCCTTCGTATAGCCCGCGCCGCCCAGCGCCTGGACCGCCTCGCCCGCGGCGCGGAAGGCGCTCTCGCTGGCGAGCAGGATCGCCCCCGCCGCGTCGAAGCGCGTGGTCTGCCCGGCGTCGCAGGCCCGGGCGACCGCATGGACATAGGCCCGCGCCGATTGCAGCGCGACGTAGATGTCCGCGACCTTGGCCTGCATGAGCTGGAACGCGCCGATGGCCTGCCCGAACTGCCTGCGCTCGCGGACGTAGGGGATGACCGTGTCGAGGCAGGCCTGCATGATCCCGAGCTGGATGCCGGCGAGCACGACGCGCTCGTAGTCCAGCCCGCTCATCAGCACCCCGACCCCGCCGTGGAGCGGGCCCATGACGTTCTCGTCCGGCACCAGGCAATCGGCGAAGACCAGCTCGGCCGTGGGCGAGCCGCGCATGCCCAGCTTGTCGACCTTCTGGCCGATGGAGAAGCCCGCCATCCCCCGCTCGATCAGGAAGGCGGTGATGCCCCGGCTGCCTTCGCCGGTCCTGGCATAGACCACCAGGGTATCGGCCTCCGACCCGTTGGTGATCCAGAACTTGGCGCCGTTGAGGCGGAAGCCGCCCGCCACCTGTTCCGCCTTGAGCTTCATCGAGACGACGTCCGATCCCGCGCCCGCCTCCGACATGGCCAGCGCGCCGACGTGCTCGCCGCTGATGAGCCTGGGCAGGTACTTCGCCTTCTGCTCCGCGCTGCCCCAGCGGCGGATCTGGTTGACGCAGAGGTTGGAGTGCGCGCCGTAGGACAGGCCGACCGAGGCGCTGGCCCGGCTCACCTCCTCGATCGCGACGACATGCTCGAGATAGCCGAGGCCGAGGCCGCCCCATTCCTCCTCCACCGTGATGCCGTGCAGGCCGAGCGCGCCCATCGCTGGCCACAACTCGCGCGGAAAGCAGTCCTCGGCGTCGATCGCGGCGGCCAGCGGGGCGATCCGCTCGTCGGCGAAGCGCGCCGCCGCCTCGCGGATCATCGCGGCGGTCTCGCCAAGCTGGAAGTCGAAGTCGGGGGTGGCGCGCATGGCCGGACCCTAGGCTCTGGCGCCTCTCCCGCCAAGCTGGTACGGCGCGGCCATGACTCAGATCCGCACCGACTGGACCCGCGACGAGATCGCCGCGCTGTTCGACCTGCCCTTTACCGAGCTCGTCTTCCGCGCCGCAGAGGTCCACCGCGCCAACCACGCGGTGGGCGAGGTCCAACTCTGCACGCTGCTCTCGATCAAGACCGGCGGCTGCCCGGAGGATTGCGGCTATTGCTCGCAGTCGGTGAAGGCGGATTCGGGGGTCAAGGCGACCAAGCTGATGGACGTGCGGGCGGTGCTGCAATCGGCCGCCCAGGCGCGCGACGCGGGCTCCAGGCGGTTCTGCATGGGCGCGGCTTGGCGCAATCCCAAGGACCGCGACATGCCCGCGATCGTCGAGATCGTGAACGGCGTGCGGGCGATGGGCATGGAAACCTGCATGACCCTGGGCATGCTGACGCCCAAGCAGGCCCGGATGCTCGCCGACGCGGGCCTCGACTACTACAACCACAACATCGACACCTCGCCCGAGCGCTATGCCGAGGTGACGACGACGCGGACCATGGAGGACCGGCTGGAGACGTTGGACCACGTCCGCAACGCCGGGATCAACGTCTGCTCCGGCGGGATCGTCGGCATGGGCGAGACGCGGGCCGACCGCGTGGGCTTCGTCCACACCCTGGCGACCCTGCCGCGCCACCCGGAAAGCGTGCCGGTCAACGCGCTGGTCCCGGTCAAGGGCACGGTGCTGGGCGACATGCTGGCGGACACGCCTCTGGCGAAGATCGACGACATCGAATTCGTCCGCACGGTGGCCGCCGCGCGGATCACGATGCCGAAAAGCATGGTGCGCCTTTCCGCCGGGCGCGAGAGCATGAGCGAGGCGACCCAGGCGCTGTGCTTCCTAGCCGGGGCGAACTCGATCTTCACCGGCGACA
>CALLNA010000064.1 GCA_938005655.1 uncultured Novosphingobium sp. | reverse complement strand
GCACCCCTGCCGCCTGCCTTGGGGCATACCCCTGGTTCATCCTCGCATCCGGCGGTGCGGATGCTGGGGCATCCGCGGGCTAACGCCGACCGTTGCTTGCGGGAAGGCAAGGGAAGCGAAGGCCTGACCGCCCTCCCGCACCCGCCGCGTGATCGTCAGCGGCGTTGACATCCACCGCGACGACGGCGGATCACATAACCCATATGGCTCATTTTGTCAAGCGGAATCTCGTTTCGGCTTACGATCGCATGGCCGACGGTCCCATTCCTCTCGCTTTTCGTCACCCCGGACTTGATCCGGGGTCCCGCTTTCCTTGTCCAACGTCGCGCAGAAAGAAGCGGGGCCCCGGATCAAGTCCGGGGCGACGAGGTGTGGGTAGGGAAAAGATTCGCTTCCTGCCCCAGCCCGGCCATCCGGCCGTCGGGTTTGCAAATTATCGCCTCTGACGAGGAGGGCCGCCGCCCGCCTAGACCAGCGTCGCCACGATGTCTGAGATGCGGGCCGTGGCGAAGCCGATGGCGCTGTCGGACAGGCCGTAGGGCAGGAACAGGGTGTCGCCCACGCGCATCCCGCCGCAGCTGTAGACGACGTTGGGGACGTAGCCCGCCCGGTCGTTGTCGCGCGCGGCGAGGAGCGGGGTGACGCTGCGGCCGAGGACCCGCGACGGGTCCTGCGCGTCGAGCAGCAGGGCGCCGATCGAATACTTGCGCATGGCGCCGACGCCGTGGGTCAGCACCAGCCAGCCCTCGTCGCAGCGGATCGGGCTGCCGCAATTGCCGATCTGGATGAATTCCCAGGGGTACTTGGGCTCGAGCAGCAGGGCGCCGTCGTCGTCCCAGGTGTCGAGCCGGTCGGAGTGGAGCAGGAACAGGTTCTTGCCGTCCTGTCGCCCGAGCATGACGTAGCGCCCGTCGATGCGGTCGGGGAACAGGGCCATGCCCTTGTTGCGCCCCGCCCGGCCGCGGATCGGCTCCAGGGTGAAGCTGCGGAAGTCGCGGGTGCGGAGCAGCTCGGAGCGGATCTCGCTGCCGCTGTAGGCGGTATAGGTGCCGACCCATTCGTGGTCGCCCCGGCCGTGGTCGAAGCGGACCAGGCGGAGGTCTTCGAGGCCGTTGCGCTGGGCCTCGGTCACCGGGAAGATCACCGTGCCGGACAGAGTGGAATCGTCGTGGCGGAAGATGCGCACCGGCGTGTCGCCGAGGCCGCAGTCGCCGCCGGGGCACTCGGCCAGGGCCGAGGAGGCGATCGTCGGCTCGGGCCAGAGGTTGAAGGTGCCGTCGGGCTCGATGATCCCCTCGCGGAAGGCGATCGTGCTGATGTGCCCTTCGCCGACCGCGCGCACCGACATGACGAAGCGCTTGGCCCCGCCCGAGAGGCCCGACTGGTCGGGATGCTCGACCGCGCTGGGGTTCATCAGCGCGGCGGCGGCATAGGAGTATTCGTGGCAGAAATAGGCGCCGATCAGCCGCTTGCGGACCAGCGAGATGTCGGAAGGAATCTCCATCCCTTCCGAGACCTGGGCGAAGCGCTCGTCGAAGACCGCCTCGATCCGCCAGTGGCGGTCGTCGAACTCGCGGAGCATGGCCTCGTATTCGCGGTCCACGTCCTCGCGTGGCAGGGCGAGCACGTCCGCGACGAGGCGGCGGGCGCGGGGCGAGGGGGCGGTCGAATCCTGCCAGCCGAGGTGGAAGGGGCGGATCACCACCCGCTCGGGCGCAGCCTCCAGCCGCAGCGGATGGAGCACCAGCGGGGAATCGGTGTGGGCCGGCGCGCCCTGCTCGGGCGAGGACGGCGGGCTGGCGGTGTCGACCCCGACCAGGTCGAGTTCGCTCACGTCGAGTTGGCTCGTGTTCATGGCCGGATCACGCCGCGCGCGGAACCTGCGGCGAAGCGCCGCCGTGCTTGCTGCCGGATCGTCTTGTCGCCCATACCCTCGCCGTTGTCCGCTTCGGCCCGATTGTCATTCGAATGGTGAATCGCGCGGGGCCTCTGGTGCCGTGCGCGATTCGGCCGGGCTATGTTGCCCGGCTGCTCCTGAACAGATGCAGGACGAAGGCGATCACGGCCAGGAGAATCAGGATATGGATTATCCCGCTGGCGATGTGGAACACCAGGAAGCCGAGCAGCCATAGTACGATCAGGATCGCGGCGATGGTCAGCAGCATGATCAGGCCCTTATGTTATGATTGCCGGGTGCAGTGGAGTGCCTACAGGCGATAACGCCGGCTGGGATGGATCGTTCCGGCGCCCGCGTGGCGGCCAGGGGGAAGGCGGGGGAGACGGCAGGGGAGGCGGCGGGCCTCAAGCGGCGCTCCCCGCGCGCTTGCGCCCCGCCGAGGTCTGCTCGTCCATCACCGCCGCGATCAGCCGGCGCAGGTCGCTGTCGTCGTAGGGCTTGGCCAGGCGCGGGACCGGCAGCTCGGCCCCTTCCGGCAGCTCGGCATAGCCCGACAGCATCGCCGTCCTGAGCCGGGGCTGGAGGGCCAGGGCGGCCTCGATCAGGTCGCTGCCGTTGAGGCCGGGCATGGCATAGTCGGTGATCAAGAGGTCGATCCGCCGCTCGCGCAGCACGTCGAGCGCGGCCTGGCCCGAGGCGGCCTCGTGGACGCGGTGGCCCATGTCCTCCAGCATGGCGACCGCGTTCATCAGCACGATCGCGTCGTCGTCGACGACCAGGATGTCGAGCGCTCGGCCGCAGTCGTCGTTGACCGCGCGGGGCGGGGGCGGGGCGACCGCCTCGCTTGCGACCTTGAGCCACAGCTCGGCCGTGGTGCCGACGCCGGGCGTGCTGTAGAGGCAGAAGCGGCCGCCGCACTGCTCGGCCATGCCCAGGACCATCGGCAGGCCCAACCCCGTGCCCTGGCCGACGCCCTTGGTGGTGTAGAACGGCTCGGTCGCGCGGCGCAGCGCCTCGGCGTCCATCCCCTGGCCCTCGTCGGTGACGCTGAGCACCGAATAGAGCCCGGCCGGGACGGTCAGGCCGTCGCCCTCCTCGGTGCGGGCGGAGACGACGATGCGTCCGCCCTCGGGCATGGCGTCGCGCGCGTTGACGACGAGGTTGAGCAGCGCCAGCTCGAGCTGGGCCGCGTCGGCGTGGACCGGGGCCAGGACCTCGGGGAAATGCATCTCGACCTCGACCCCGTTGCCCAGCGTGCGTGAGAACAGGTCGGCCATCGAGCGGACCGAGGCCTGGAGGTCGACCGCGGCGATGGTCAACTCCTGCTTGCGGGCGAAGGCCAGCATCCGCTGGGTCAGCGTCGCCCCGCGCTCGGCGGCGAGCCGGGCGTTGCGCAGGAACTTGGTGATGTCGGCCCCGCTCGCGGCGCGGCGCTCGGCCAGGTCCAGGCTGCCGATGATCGCCGAGAGCAGGTTGTTGAAGTCGTGCGCGACGCCGCCGGTGAGCTGGCCGATCGCCTCCATCTTCTGCGAATGGAAGAAAGCCTCCTGCGACCGTTCGAGCGCCTCCTGCGCGGCGCGGCGCTCGGTCAGGTCGCGCGTCACCTTGGCATAGCCGATCAGCGCGCTTTCGCCGTTGCGGATCGGCACGATCACGACATTGGCCCAGAACCGGCTGCCGTCCTTGCGCATCCGCCAGCCCTCGGCCTCGAACCGGCCCTCGGTCTCGGCGGTCTCCAGCGCGCGCTGCGGCAGTCCGTCCTCGCGGTCGCCCGCCTCGTAGAACCGGGAGAAGTGCTGGCCGATGATCTCGTCGGCGGTATAGCCCTTGAACCGCTCCGCCCCGGCGTTCCACGACGCGACGAAGCCGTGGCGATCCAGCATGTAGATCGCGTAGTCCGTCACGCTCTGGACGAGCAGGTCGGCGTGGGTCCCGAGCCGGGAAAGTTCGCCGTCGATGGTTGCGGGTTGGTGCATGTCCCTCCAGCGCGGAAACACCCGCGCGGGTCGTTCGTTCCCGACAAAATGCCCGAGGGGCTCGCCAGGCTGTGGACAGGTTCCTCCGGCGGGGAACGGGCGAGGGCGCGCGGCGTTCCCGCGCCATGGCCAAGTCGTCTGCGCAAGCGGCGGGAAACACAGCGGAAAGTCCGGGCGATTGTCCCTCGCGGGAGGCGGCGGAGAGCGCCGGCCTGCGCTATGTCAGCGACGAGGCGCCGGGCATCGCCCGGGTGCGGCGCGGGCGGCGTTTCGGCTCCCGGCTGCCCGACGGGACGCCGGTGCGCGACGCCGCGACGCTGGAGCGCATCCGCCGCCTGGCGATCCCGCCCGCCTATGAGGACGTCTGGATCTGCCTTCGAGCCAACGGCCATCTCCAGGCCAGTGGGCGGGACGCCCGGGGGCGCAAGCAGTATCGCTATCACGACGACTTCCGCGCCGTGCGCGACAGCGACAAGTACGCGCACCTGCTGGCCTTCGCCAAGGCCCTGCCGAAGATCCGCGGCGCGGTGGCGGCGGACATGGCGCGGCGCGGGCTCCCGCGCGAGAAGGTGCTCGCCACGGTCGTCCACCTGCTCGAGACGACGATGATCCGCGTCGGCAACGCCCGCTATGCCGAGGCGAACAAGAGCTACGGCCTCTCGACCATGCAGGCCCGCCACGTCGCGGTCGAGGGCTCCGAGTTGCGCTTCCGCTTCGTCGGCAAGAGCGGCAAGCAATGGCGCCTGTCGATCCGCAACCGCCGCGTCGCCCGGATCGTGCGGACCATGCAGGAGCTGCCGGGCCAGCACCTGTTCCAGTACGTCGACGCCGAGGGCGTCCAGCACGAAGTGACCTCGGGCGACATCAACCGCTACCTGAAGGAGGTCTCGGGCGCGGACGTGACCTCCAAGGACTTCCGGACCTGGACCGGCACGGTGCTGGCCGCGGTCGGCTTCCTGGAGGCCGGGCCGGCGGAGACCAAGGCCCAGGCCGCCCGCACCGTCCGCGCCGTGGTCCAGGCGGTGTCGGCGATCCTCGGCAACACGCCCACGGTCTGTCGCAAGTGCTACATCCACCCCGCGGTGATCGAGGCCTACCTGGAAGGCGGCCTGCGGCTGCGGATCGGGGAGCAGGCCGCGGGCGAGGCCGGCTGTCTGTCCCCGGAGGAGGCGGCGGTCCTGCGCTTCCTCAAGCGCAGGCTGGCGCTGAAGTCCTAGCTCCCGCTCAGGCCGTGCGGATGCTGTTGCGGTACGGACTCGCCGCCGTGCCCGCGTCGAGCTGCGGCGCGGTGGTCACGGAGGCGGCCGGCTGCGCGGTCATCCGCCTGAGGCCGCTCAGCGCATAGTGGGAGAGCTGGAAGGCGAGGATCGATTCCGCGCCCGAGTTCTCGTTGATGCCCTGCGGGGTGATGCCGTCGCGGCAGCGCCCGGTGGCGACGTCGGCCAGGGCCAGGCCGCGGTCGTTGCGGCCGAAGAACCAAGCGTAGGCGGTCTGGGCGTGGTCGATCCAGCGCCGGTTTCGGGTGGCGACGAAGGCGGAATGGGCGGCCTCGATCGCCGCCTGGGCCTCCAGCGCCTGCTGGTCGAACGGGTACTGGCTGTAGGACCGGCCGAAGGTCTCGCTGCCGACCGGGCGGAAATGCCCCTCGGCCGAGGTCTGGCGGACGGCGATCCAGTTCAGGGTCTCGACCCCGAGGACGATCCAGTCATGCCGCCCGCGGACGTGGCCGGCCTCGATCAGCGCCTGGCAGAGGCGCGGGTTGTCGTAGCCGAGCACGGCCTCGAACCAGGCCCAGTCGGGCCGCCGCGCGGAGTCGACCAGGCGCTGGAGCAGCGCGCCGCCCGCGTCGAGGATCGCCTCGGCCCGGGCATGGCTGCCGGCGCCGCGCAGCACGGCGGCGGCACCGAGCATGGTGAAGGCCACGAGCCCATCTCGGCGAGCGCGGGGGCCGTGTCGTCGAACCAGCACAGCGCCCAGCGCCGCAGGTCGGCATCGGGCGAGCGTTCGGCGGTGTGACCCAGCGCCCACAGCGCCCGGCCGTTCGAATCCTCCGAGCCGATGTCCTCGCACCAGGTCCGGTCGAAGCGCATGAAGTTGCGGAAGCGCCGCGCCTCAGGATTCCAGGCGTGCTGCATGAAGCTGGCGAAGACGATGCTGCGGGCGCGGCGCTCGTCGGCCTCGATCCCCTCGGCCAGGTTCATCAGGATCAGGGCGCGGGCGTTGTCGTCGATGCAGTAGCCGTGGTTGCGGTCGGGCACCACGCCGATCGAGTGCTGGAGCATCCCGGTCGCGTCGGTCATCTCGAACACGGCAGCCAGGCCGGGGAGGGTGCCGAGCAGGGCCGGGCTCACCCCGGCCGGCTGGGCGCGGATCGCGCCGCGGACGAGCCCGGCGCTGGCCCGGGCGAACTCCGCCCAGATCGTGCCGCGGCCCTTGGCGTAGGCACGGCGCTTGGTCGCCGCAAGCTGCGCGGGATCGTCGAGCAGGGCGATCACCGCCTCGGCCAGGGCCTGCGCGGAATTGGGCTCGACCAGGACCCCGGCCCCGTCGGCGAGCAGCTCGCGGGCGTGGACGTAGGGGGTCGAAATCACCGCCTTGCCCAGCGCCACGGCATAGCTGAGCGTGCCCGAGGTCGCCTGCTGGAGGTTGGAATAAGGCGTGATGTAGATGTCCGAAGCCTCGATCTGGTCGAGCAGCTCGGCCGTGTCGAGGAAGCGGTTTTCCCAGGCGATATATTTGCTTACGCCGAGCTTATCGGCAAGCGCCTGAAGTTTCTCGCGATAGGCCTCGCCCTCGCGCGCGACGAGGTTCGGGTGGGTCACGCCGACGATCCGGTAGAGCAGCCGGGGATGGGCGGCGACGATCGCCGGCAGGGCCTCGATCACGTGCTCCAGGCCCTTGCCGGGGCCGAGCAGGCCGAAGGTCGTCATCACCTCGCGGCCGGTCAGGCCGAGCCGGGCCTTGAACTCCTCCTCGCGGCCGAAGGGCCGGTCGGGCGCGCCGTGGGGGATGACCTCGATCAGCGCGGGCGGGGCGTCGTAGTCCGCGATCAGGATGTCGCGGCCGTGCTCGGACATGACCATGACCCGGCTGGCGCGGCCGAGCAGGTGCTCGACGATGCGCCGCTGCCGCTCCGAGGGCTCGGACAGGACGGTGTGGAAGGTGAAGATCAGCGGGGCGGCGATCCGGTCGACGAAATCGCAGACCATCTCGCCGTCCGGGCCGCCGAAGATGCCGAATTCGTGCTGGAGCCAGACCGCGCCCACGCCGGAGCGGTTGATCTGCCGGGCGGCAGCGCGATAGCTCGCCGGGTCCTGCTGGGCGATGGTCGCGGCGATGTCTCCGTATTCGACCGAGGAGCCGGTCTCGTCGAGGGCATAGACGTCGACGGCGAAGTCCGGGGTGTGGCGGATCAACTGGCGGTGGACGTCGGTGGTGAAGGTCGCGAGGCCGCACTGGCGCGGGGCATAGGTGCCGACCAGCGCGATCCGGGTGCGCGGGTCGACGCGCGGCGGCGCCTCGGGTGCGCTGAGCAGGGGGACGATGGCGGCGGCCTGACGCAAGGAGGGGGAAATCGGGTCGGGGGAGGGCATTCGCGGTTCCTGATCGGGGGAGCTTCGGGGGAAAGCTTTCGCCAGCCTTAACGCGCCTCGCGAGCCCTCGGTTCCGGAGGTCCGGAAAGATTGGCGCCGCGCTGCTGATCGGGCGAAAAACGGGCGGAAACCCACCTTCGGACGATCCCGTCCGGAGGGGTGAGCCCGCGCGGACCCGCGGCCGCGCGAGGCCCCTTGCGGCGGCCGCAGTCGATTCGTCGTTCGCCGCGCTCCCGCAATCGAAAGCGGCGTGTCCCCGGGCCGGGGCCTTGCTAGTGGGCGCTTCCGCCACCGGAATCGCGATGAATGGTTCCAGGAGCGCGGCGGCATCCCGCCATGGGGACTGCCCAAAATCCAGTGACGATATAACATATCTGAAATTCTGGACGGTGTGGGAAATCTCGTGATCGATAGTCTTTTGAACGGCGCTCGCCGGTGCCTGGCGATCGCGCCGTTGCTGGCGGCGTTGGCATTTTGTCCTCCGGCTGCCGAGGCGCGCGGCGTGCTGCAATGCGTGCCCTATGCGCGCTCGGTCTCCGGCATCGAGATTCGCGGCAACGCGCATACATGGTGGCAGCAGGCGGCCGGCGTCTATGAGCGCGGGCAGCGACCCAGGGTCGGCGCGGTCCTCGCCTTCCGCTCGAGCAGCGCGATGCCGCTCGGCCATGTCGCCGTGGTCGGCCGGATCGTCGACGAGCGCCGGGTGCTGCTCAACCACGCCAACTGGTCGCGGCCCGGGATGATCGAGCGGAGCGCCCTGGCCGAGGACGTCTCGGCGGCGGGCGACTGGAGCCGCGTGCGCGTCTGGTATGCGCCGAGCGGCACCCTGGGGCAGCGCGAGAACGCGACCTACGGCTTCATCTATCCGGACAAGGGACCGGGCGATATCCCGCAGGTCGATGCCCGCCCGATCCAGCTCGCTTCCCGCGCGGACGAGGCCGGTCCGGCCGGCCTTCCGGGGACCCGGACGCCCTAGCGCGGCTTGCCGGCCCGCGCCTCGCGGTCGCTTGCCGCGGCGCGGAGGCCTCCCTTCCTCCTTCCCACAAATCGCGCGGACGAACGGAACATTATCCGCGACGTGGCGTTCGTCGGTTCACCAGCAACCAGTGGGAAGATCGAACGATGGGTAAGGGAATTTTGTTGTGGCTCCTGGGCGTGCCGCTGCCGATCATCATTCTTCTCGCCCTGTTCTGGCACTGACGCCATGACCGACATCTGGCGCTCCACGCTCGACCCGGTGTTCTATCCGGCGGTCAACGAAGTCCAGGCCGAGGCCTCCGGCGTCGGCTGGGCGGCGATCTGGGCCGGCGCGGTCACGGCGATCGCGATCAGCCTCGTGCTCCTGGCGATCGGCGCGGGCTTCGGCCTCGCCGCCGTCTCGCCCTGGCCCGGCGTCGGGCCTTCGGCGACGACCTTCTCGATCGGCGCGGGAATCTGGCTGATCGTCATGCAATGGCTGTCCTCGGCGGTCGGCGGCTACCTCGCGGGCCGGATGCGGACGCGGTGGTACAGCCTGCACGGCGACGAGACCTTCTTCCGCGATACCGCCCAGGGGCTGATCACCTGGGCCCTGGCGACGATCGTCGTCGCTGGCGTCGCGGTGCTGATCTCGGCGCTCGCCGGGTTTGCCGCGCCGCCGCTGCCCGACGACCCGAGCCTGACCGCCGCCGCGGCCGAGGAAGCGCGCAAGGCCGCCACGACCGTCGCCCTGTTCACCGGCTTCTCGATGCTGCTCGGCGCCTTCATCGCCAGCGTCAGCGCGGTGATCG
Source organism: uncultured Novosphingobium sp. (assembly GCA_938005655.1). Lineage (GTDB taxonomy): Bacteria > Pseudomonadota > Alphaproteobacteria > Sphingomonadales > Sphingomonadaceae > Novosphingobium. The sequence goes on along the minus strand of CALLNA010000064.1, from coordinate 17,655 downwards.
GCGGACGGCTGCGCGACCGGCATCCGTGAGCCGTCCGGCGTCCGGGCGTTAGGCCGCTTCCCTTCGGGCTTGCCGGTGGATAAACGCCGGCAAGCCTCTCCTCCTCCCTCCGTATCCAGCGGAACGGACCTCTCCTCGCGCGAATTCCTCGCGCCGCCTGCATCGGGACCCTTCCGCACGTGATATCGGCTACAATCGCATGAGCCTGTGGGACAAGCTGCGCCGCCTGGGCCCCGGCCTCGTCACCGGCGCCGCCGACGACGATCCCAGCGGCATCGCCACCTATTCCCAGGCCGGCGCGCAGTTCGGCACCAGCCTGATGTGGACGATGGTCCTGGCCTATCCGCTGATGGTCGCGGTGCAACTGGCGAGCGCGCGGATCGGCCGGGTGACGGGCCGGGGCCTGGCCTTCAACCTCAAGAAGGTCATGCCGCGCTGGCTGGTGATCGCCCTGGTCGCCATCCTGTTCGTCGCCAACACGATCAACATCGGCGCGGACCTGGCGGCGATGGGCGAGGCGTCGGCCCTGGCGCTGAAGGGCAACACCCATGCCTTCACCATCGGTTTCGCCGTGCTTTCGCTGCTGTTGCAGCTCTACGTGCCCTACCACCGCTACGCTGCGATCCTCAAATGGCTGACCCTGGTCCTGCTGTCCTATGTCGCCTTGCTGTTCATGGTCCGGATCGATTGGACGGAGGCCCTCAAGGGCATGGTGATCCCGGAGATCACCGGGCGCGGCGCGGTGGTCACGATCGTGGCGATCTTCGGCACGACGATCAGCCCCTACCTGTTCTTCTGGCAGGCGGCGCAGGAGGTCGAGGACCTCGACCAGATCGAGGCGCGGCATCCCCTGACCGAGGCCGAGGACCAGGCCGAGGACGCGCTGAGCCGCCTGCGGTGGGACACGATCGCCGGCATGGCCCTGTCGAACGTCGTCGCCCTGGCGATCATCCTCGGCACGGCGGTCACGCTCCATTCCGCGGGCAAGACCGACATCGAGAGCGCCGCCGATGCTGCCCGGGCGCTGCAACCGATCGCCGGGGACCTGGCCTTCGCCGTGTTCAGCCTGGGCATCATCGGCACCGGCCTGCTGGCCGTGCCGGTGCTCGCGGGCGCGTCGGGCTATGCGGTCTGCGAGATCGGCGGCTGGAACGCCAGCCTCGAGCACAAGGTCATGCGCGCCAAGGTCTTCTACGGGGTGATCGCGGCCGGGATGATACTGGGCGTCGGGATCGACTGGTCGCCGATCAGCCCGATGAAGGCCCTGTTCTGGAGCGCGGTGATCAACGGCGTGGCCGCCGTGCCGATCATGGTCGGGCTGATGATCGCCGTGTCGCGCGAAGGGATCATGGGCCGCTTCGTGGCCCCGATCTCGCTCAAGGTCTTCGGCTGGCTCGCCATCGCCGTGATGGGCGTGGCCTCCGTGGTGATGATCGCGCTGCCCGGATAGGCGGCGCGGATCACTGCGGCTTGCGGGTGTCGATCTCCACCGCGCGGATCGTGCCGGGATAGACGAAGGGCGCGCGGTACTCGTCGCTGAGCGTGGAATCGTAGTCCCGCCCCACCTGCGATTCCTCGTAGAGGCTGAACGGGATCGTCTTTTCCAGCCGCAGCGTCCCGGCCTCGCGCCCGTCGACCGTCAGGCGGAACAGGCCGCCGGTCCCGGGCCTCGGCTGGTCGGCGACGAAGGACAGGGCGATCTCGTGCGCGCCCGGCGCCAATGGCTGCGCACCGGTCAGCCGCGATAGGCTGCGGTCCAGCTCGTTGTAGCGGTAGAGCAGCGTCGGCTTGCCGCCGAGCACGGCCAGGCCCCAGCCGCCGAAATGGCCGCCCTGGGTCACGATCATGCCGTCGCCGCCGCCCGCGGGCACGGTCACGCTCGCCGTCATCGACCACGACCGGCCGCCGACGCTGGGGAAGGCATAGGGGCTGTAGCTCGCGGCCGAGTTGGCGAAGGCGAAGCGCCCGGGCCGCATCGCGACGATGCCCCGGTCGACCCCGCCGACCCGCGCGCGCAGGTCGCGGCTGATCGGGTTGAGGTGGTTCTCCTCGGCGACTGCGTTGAAGCGGGCGAGCATCGCCTTGAGCCGCTCGGGCTCCTGCGCGGCGAGATCGTGGACCTGCGAATAGTCGCGGTCGAGATTGTAGAGCTCCCACCGGACCGGCGCATCGGACGTCTCGAACATCGATTCGCCGCCGTTGACCGGCGTGCTCGCAAGCTGCCAGCCGTCCTTGTAGAGCGCCATGTTGCCGAAGACCTCGTAGATCTGCTCGCGGTGGCGCGAGGGCGCGGCGGGGTCCTTGAGGGTATAGAGCAGGCTCGTGCCGTTGAGCGGCTGCTGGCGCACCCCATCCACCGTCTCGGGCGGGGCGATCCCGGCGGCCTCGTAGAGCGTCGGGGCGATGTCGGTGATGTGGCCGTACTGGAAGCGCACCTTGTCCGCGGCGACGACGTGGCCGGGCCAGGAGATCACCAGCCCGTTGCGGGTGCCGCCGAGGTGCGAGGCGATGGTCTTGTTCCAGGGGAAGGGCGCGTCGGTCGCCCGCGCCCAGCCGGAGGGGACCACGGGCATGGACTTCGGCCCGCCGATCAGGTCGATCCGGGCGAGGTTTTCGGCGAGGCTCTCGGGAATGCCGTTCAGGCGGTTGCTGTAGCTGAAGGCGCCGTCCGGCCCGCCTTCGACCGAGGCGCCGTTGTCGCCCTGCATATAGACGATCAGGGTGTTGTCGTACTGCCCGCTGGCCTTGAGGTCGGCGACGATCCGGCCGACCTGGTCGTCGCAATAGGCGAGCGCCGCCGCATAGGCCTCCATGTAGCGCGCGGCGAGGCGCTTCTGGTCGGGCGACAGCGAGGCCCAAGCGACGGTTCCCGGCGGCATCGGCGCCAGCTCCGCGCTTTGGGGAATCACGCCGAGACGCTTCTGCCGCTCGAAGATCTGGCGGCGCAGGACGTCCCAGCCCTGGTCGAACTTGCCCTTGAAGCGCGCGATCCACTCGGCCGGGGCCTGGATCGGCGCGTGGAGCGTGCCGGGGGCGTAGTAGAGCAGGAAGGGCTTGCCCGGCGAATAGGTCCGCTGGTCGCGCAGCCAGGCGAGGGCGTGGTCGGCCAGGTCGCGGTCGAGGATGTAGCCGGGCTGGTCGGGCACCCGCACCCGGTCGAGGTTCTCCCACAGCGAGGGATAGTACTCGCTCGTCGCCGCGCCGAGGAAGCCGTAGAAGTAGTCGAAGCCGATCATGTTCGGCTTGTGGGCATTCGCGCCGCCGGGCACCTGCTCCCAGACCGGCGTGTTGTGGTGCTTGCCGAGCATTGCCGTCGAATAGCCATTGCGCTGGAACACCTGGGCGAAGGTCGCGGCCGAGGCGGGGAACACCGAATTGTAGCCGGCCTCCGGCGTCGCCATCTCGGGGATTGAGCCGGAGCCGACCGCGTGGGCGTTGCGGCCCGTCAGCAGCGCGGCGCGCGACGGGGCGCAGACCGCCGTGGTGTGGAACTCGCTGTAGCGCGCGCCCGTCGCGCCGAGCGCGTCGAAGGTCGGCGTCGGGATCGCCCCGCCGAAGGTGCTCGAAGCGCCGAAGCCGACATCGTCGGTCATGATGACGAGGATGTTCGGCGCGCCCTGCGGTGCCCGCTGGCCCATCGGGAAGCCCGGCGCGGGCGCCTGGGCGTCGACGGCGGCGCCCAGCGTCAGCGCGGTCGAGACGGCGAGCAGCGCCGCCATGTGCCTGATGGTCTTTCGCTTCACCGTCCTGCTCCCCTGGGTGGTCCCGTCGGCCACGATTGATGCAAGTCCTAACCCGGCCGACGGCTATCGCTCAACCGGCGTAGCTTCGCGCCGGCGATAGCGCGCCACGGCGATCGCGCCGTAGAGCAGGGTCAACGCGGCGAGGTTGAGCAGTTCGTCGCTCTGCTCGGCGAGCGAGGCGCCCATCTGGTTGATGCCGATCATCAGGTGGATGCCCGGCGTAGTCGGCAGCAGGCGGGTCAGCGGGACCAGCCAGGCGGGCATCGCCGCGGCCGGCCAGGACAGGCCGGAGAAGAAGAAGATCGGCAGCGAGGTGATGATCCAGAGCTGGAGCGGCCGTTCGCGCGTGCGGAAGAAGCTCGCCAGGGCCAGCGCCGCGGCGACGGTCGCGGCGACGAACAGGGCGGTGGCCGCCGCCAGCGCCGCGATGCTGCCGGCGGCGCGCGGCATGTCCTGAAACCAGAAGACGAAGCCCGCGTAATAGGCGACGTTGGCGCAGCCGACCGCGAAGAAGGCCAGGGCGATGCCGAGCAGGCCGCGCAGGCTGTAGGTCAGCGGGCCCTGGCGCTCGCGCATCGTCGCCGCGAGCAGGGCGAGGCCCATCAGCAGGGTCTGGTGGATGATGAGGAAGGTGACGCCCGGAAACACCGCGCTGCCATAGCCTTCGCGGGTGTTGAACAGCGGGCGCTGGATCAGGGTCAGGGCGGGCGGCGCGGGCGCGCCCAGCGCCATGGCCTGATCGGTCGCCGCCTCCCGCCCGATCGCGCCCATCGCCGCGGCGACGCCGGCCAGGGCCGTGCTGCTGCGCAGGAGATAGGCGCCGTTGCCGTACAGCGCGACCGTGCCCTGCTCGCCGCGCAGGATATGCCGTTCGAACCCCTCGGGGATGACGACCATGGCGCTGGCCCGCCGCCGCTCGATCCAGCGCAGCGCGTCTTCGGGCGAGGGCGGCCGGGCCACGACCTCGGCCTGCTGGAGTGCCGCGAGCTTGGCCTCCAGCGAGCGGCTCGCGCCGCTGCGGGCGAGGTCGGCGACCGCGATCGGGATGCGGCTCGGCACCTCGCCCGAATAGGCGCTGGGGTAGAAGAACGAATAGAGGATCGCCGAGCCGATCAGCAGGGTCAGCGCCGTGCTGTCGCCGAGGATCGTGCGGAAGGTGGCGAGGAAGGCCCGCCCGATCATCGCCGCCCCCAGACTTCGGGCCGGCGCGCGGCGGCCAGGTAGCGCGGCATTCCCACCGCCGCGCCGACGGCCAGGAAGGCCAGCAGGACGAGGAGCTGGGGCATGGAGACCGCGGCCGGCGCGCCCATCATCCATTGCTCGGCGGCGAGCTTGGCGAAGGCGGTATAGGGCAGCAGGGCGCTCCAGATCCGCGCGAAGGCGGAGGCGGACTCCATCGGGAAGATGGCTCCGGCGAAGGCGAAGGAGGCCCCCGCATAGAGCCCGGCCGCCGACAGCGACCGGCACATCGACAGGGTCAAGCCCGTCACCAGCAGGGAAACCCCGGCATAGGCCAGGTACATCGCCGCATAGCCGGCCAGCAGCATCAGGGGGCTGCCCAGCACCGGCCAGCCGCGCAGCCCGGCGAGGTAGCCGGTAGCCAGCAGGCTCCAGCCCATGAATACGGCGAGATAGACCGTGATCTTGCCCGTGACGGCGGCTGCGGCGGCAGAGCGCGGGGCGGCGGAAAGCCACGGTCCGATGGCCCCGTCGCGCAGCTCGCGGCCGAGCGCGCTGACCACCGCGACCATGAAGACCAGGTGGAGCAGGGCGGGATGGATCAGCGCGACGAGCTGCAATTCGTAGCTGCCCTGCGGGTTGAACAGGATGGTCGTCTGCGCCGCGACCGGCGGCGCGCGCACTTTGCCGGGGGCGAGCGCGGCGGTCTGGTCCACGGCCAGCCGCGCGGCCTGGGCCTGGACGACATTACCGATCTCGCGCAGCGCCGCGCCCGAGGGCGTCGAATAGGAAGCATTGTAGAACACGGTGAGGCTGCCGGTCTCGCCGCGCAGGACCGCGCGGTCGGTCTCGCGGGGGATCAGGACGACGGCATAGGCGTCGCCCGCGCGGACCAGCCGTTCCGCCTCGCGCATGTCGGCCGGGCGCGCCGCCACGCGCAGGCCGGGGGCGGCGTCGAGCCGGCGGGTCAGGTCGCGGGCGACTGCCCCGCCGTCCTCGTCCACCACCACGATCGGCAGCTTGCGCATGACCCCCGAGGAGAACTGGACCGCCACCACGGCCATCAGCAGCAGCGGAATCCAGCTCACCAGCGAGAGGTCCCAGAAGCTGGAGCGGAGGAAGCGGACTTCCCGGCGCCATCCCTCGGCGAAGCTCGTCGCCGCCGGTTTCCCTGCTGCCTCGGCGGTTTCCTCAGCGCCCGGCATCGGGCGGCCAGTCGAACAGCACGGTCATGCCCGGCCGCAGGCCGTCCACGGCGGCGACCGGCACGACGCGCACCTCGAAGCTCTTGATGTCGAAGCCGCTCGACTGGCGCGTCGCCCGCCAGGTGGCGAAATCGCCCGCGGGGGCGAGGTAGGCGACGCGGAAGCGCACCCACCGGGCGCGCAGCGCCGGCACCGTGCCGACCAGCTCCTTGCCCCGCGCCAGGCCGTTGAGCTGGGTCTCGCGCAGAGTGAGCGTAACCCAGGGATGGGTCACGTCGGTCAGCATGAAGACGGGGAAGCCCTGCGGCACCAGTTCGCCGGGCTGGGCGAGGCGGCGGCCGATCTCTCCGGCCATCGGCGCGGTCACGCGGGTCTCGGCCTCGGCGGCGGCCACTTCGGCGACCGCGCCGCGCGCCTGCTGGACCTGGCCGCCGGCGGCCGCCTTGTCCTCGCTGCGCGCGCCGGCACGGGCCTGGTCGTACTGCGCGCGGGCGGCATTCGCCGCCTCGCGCGAGGCGATGGCGTTGGTCCGCGCCTCGTCGCGCTTCTGGCCGGCGAGTACGCCTTCGTCATAGAGGCGCTGGGTGCGCTGATAGGTGGTCTGGGCGAGCGCAGCGGCGGCGTCGGCCCGGCGCCACTGCGCCTCGGCGGCGCGGATGTCCTCGGGCCGCGCGCCGTTGCCGGCCTTGTCGGCGACCGCCTCGGCCGCGGCCAAGGCGCCGCCGGCCTGCTCGGTCTTGGCGGCGACCTCGGGGCTGGCGATCGTGTAGAGCAACTGTCCGGCGGCGACCGGCTGCCCTTCCTCGACATGGAAGGCGGCAATCCGGCCCGTGACCTTGCTGGTGATCCGCACCTCGCGGGCGTCGACCATGCCCTGCACCTGGTCGGGCACCGGGCGGTAGGCCAGCCACAGGCCGATGGCCAGCAGCAGGACTATGCCCGCTACCAGAGCCAGGCCGAGCAGGCGCTTGCGGTTCGCGGCCCTGTTTTTGGCCTGATCTTCGACCCCATCCTCGGTCTCGTCTTCGGACGGCGGGGCTTCCGCTTCGGGAGGCGCTTTCTCGGTCGTCTCGCTCATGGCACTTCCCTGTCAGCGCGGGCAGCGAAATCGGGCAGTTGCGCGATCCGTCCGCTGAGTTCGAGGAGCTGGGCCAGCGCCATCACATAGTCGTAGGCTGCCTGGGCGCGCTGGACGCGGGCGCGGCCCATGCCGAGCTCCGCATCGACCACGTCGAGCGAGGTCGCCTGCTGCTCGCGATAGGAGAGCTGCTGCAACCGCAGGTTCTCGGCGGCGGATTCGATCGCGCTGTCGAGCAGGCGGAAGCGCTTGCGCGCCGCCTCGGCCTCGTTCCAGGCCTTGGTCGTGCCGATCTCGATCTGGGTGCGCGCCTCGCGCAGTCCGGCGTCGGCCTGGCGGGCGGTCTCCTGTGCGGCCTCGACCGACTGGTTGCGCCCCAGACCCGAGGCGATCTTGTAGCGCAGGCCGATCCCGAAGCTCCAGTCGGGGTCGGTCAGCAGCGAATCCTTCCGGTCGAAATTGTACTGGCCGAAGCCGTAGATGGTCGGCCGCTGCTTGGCCTTCTCGATGGTCACGCCTGCTTCCGCCTGCGCCTCCAGCGCGCGCAGTCGATCAAGCTCGGGATGGCTGGCGAGCGCGGCGGCCTTGTAGTCCTCCAGCGGTTCGAGCGGCTGCGTCACCACGAACAGCGGCGAGGTCGGCCGCACGCCGCCGGGCGCGCGCAGCAGGCCTGCCAGGGCGCCGTTGGCGATGGCGAGGTCGGCCACGGCCTTCTCGAACTCGCGCGCGGCGTCGTCGCGCGCAACCTGGGCCTGGAGCCGCTGGGCGCGGCTGATGAACTGCTCGCGCTCCAGCTTGAGCGCGTCGCCGAGATGGCGATCGAGCCCGGCCAGCACGTCGCGCCGCACGCCCAGCGCCTGCTCGGCAAGCTGCTGGCCGTAATAGGCCTGGACCAGTTGCAGCAGGGCCTTGTCGGCAGCGCTGCGCTGCTCGGCGCGAGCCTGGTCGAGTTGCGCCCGCGCCCCGGCCTTGGTCCCGGAGATCTGCCCGCCGGTATAGAGCGGCAGGGTGGCGGTCACGATCGGCCGCACCGCGACTTCCTGTCGCCGGAAGCGCAGCGGATCGGGGATGCCGAAGGCCTGGGCCACCGGAGCCAGCGATCCGAGCGGGAGGTAGAGCGTCTTCTGGTAGTCGAGCAACTGCCCCTCGAAGTCGACCTCGGGCCTCCCCAGCGAGCGGGTCGCGCCGACCTGGGCCTCCTTGCTCCGCACCGCGGCGTCCGAGGCGGCGAGGGCGTCGGAGCGTTCGAGCAGGCGCTCCTGCGCCGCGCGATAGTCGAGGGCGATGCTGCCGCCGTCCTGGGCGGCCACTGCCGCCGAGGCTGCCAGTGCCGCGATCGTCGCTATGCCCCCAACGCGCATGGCACCTCCCGAAGGACACCACCCTATTACGATCGGGCGCAGGGCTCAACGGCGATCGCCCGAGGGCCAGCAGACAAGACCGCAGACAAGACAAGGGCGCGCCCGGCAACCGCCGGACGCGCCCCCGCATATCGTCGCCGGCCGCTTACTTCGCGGGAATCTTGGCCAGGTCGGCGTCGATCTTGGCGAGCGTGTCGTCGCTCAGCGCGTCGCCAGCATAGCCCTGGATCTGCTTCAGGGTCATCGCCTTGGCCATCTCGATCTGCGGGTTGGAGACGAACTGCGGGATGTGCTTCTCCAGCACGGCCTTGGTCTCGGGATTGTCGAGCAGGGTGCCGATCGAGGAATCGGCCGTGCTGAACTTGGCGGCGGCAGCGGCAGCGGCCGGGGCGTCGGCCGCGCTGGCGGAGGCGGCGACGCCGGCGAGGGCAAGCGAGGCCGAAATCATAAGGGTACGAAGCATGGTGATCTCCCGTCTTTTTTCCCGGGCCCGCAAACGCCGGGACCCAAGAGCGGACGGGAAATAGGCACGGCCCGAAAGTCCGTCAATTAAATAGACATTGTGTTCACTTTACCGCGCGCCTGGGCTAGGCCGGCGGCACAGGATGCAAAGGTGAGAGATCCCATGACGCGCAGGAAATCGAAGATGATGATCGGCTTGGCTTGCATCGCGGCGGCGGCGGCCGGAGCCGCAGCCCAGGCCCGCCCGGCGCCGGCCGCTCCGCTGGACGAGCAGCAGGTCCGCGCCCGCGCCGATGCGCTGCTCGCGCAGATGACGCCGGACGAGAAGGCGGCCCAGATCGTCACCCAGTTCAACATGGGCATCCCGGGCCAGGAGAAGGCTATCGACGAGTCCGTCGCCAAGGGCATCGGCTCCTTCCTGTTCGTGACCGACCCCAAGGAGACCAACCGGCTGCAACGGATCACGGTCGAGCGGTCGCGGCTGCACATTCCCCTGCTGTTCGGTTTCGACGTGATCCACGGCTGGTCGACGATCTTCCCCGTGCCGATCGGCCAGGCCGCCTCGTGGGACCCGGCGATGATCGAGCGCAACCAGGCGATCGCGGCGGCCGAGGCGCGCTCGGCGGGCATCCACTGGGCCTTCGCGCCGATGGTCGACATCGCCCGCGATCCACGCTGGGGCCGGATCGTCGAGGGCGCCGGGGAGGACCCCTATCTCGGCAGCGCGGTCGCCGCCGCCCAGGTCCGCGGCTTCCAGGGACCGCGGATCGGCGCGCCCGGGCACATCATCGCCGGGCCGAAGCATTTCGCCGGATACGGGGCCGCGCTCGGCGGCCGCGACTACGACGAGGTCAACCTCTCCGACAGCGAGTTGTGGAACGTCTATCTGCCGCCGTTCAAGGCCGCCGTCGATGCCGGCGCGGGCAACATCATGGCCGCCTACATGGGGCTGAACGGCATCCCGGCGGCGGGCAACCGCTGGCTCCTGACTGACGTGCTGCGCAAGCAGTGGGGCTTCCAGGGTTGGGTCGTCAGCGACGCGAACGGGGTCCAGAGCCTCCAGACGCACGGTTTTGCGACCGACCAGGCCGATGCCGCGGCGCGGGCGATCGGCGCCGGGCTCGACATGGAGATGGCCTTCGCCGGACCGGCCTTCGCGAAATTGCCCGCGGCCGTGGCGGCCGGGAAGGTGGACCAGGCGCAGGTCGATGCCGCGGTGCGCAAGGTGCTCGAGGCCAAGATCCGCATGGGCCTGTTCGAGAACCCCTATGTCGACGAGGCGGGCGCCGCGCAGTTGCAGCGCAATCCGGCGCATCTCGAAGCGGCCCGGATCGCTGCCGAGCGTTCGGCGGTCCTGCTGCGGAACGAGGGCGCCCTGCTGCCGCTCGACCGGGCGAAGCTGCGCTCGGTCGCGGTGATCGGCGGCCTGGCGGATTCGCCGCGCGACAGCAACGGCCCCTGGGTGTTCAAGCCGACCCAGCCCGTGCTCCAGAGCATCCTCCAGGGGATTCGCACGAAGCTCGGCAACCGGACCGAGGTCAAGTACGCGCCGGGGGTGATCATCCCCAAGCGGGTCAACGCCTCGATGATCGACAGCATGAACGCCGACCTTCGCCGTCCCGAGCCCAAGGACGACGATAGCGGCATCGCCGAGGCGGTCGCGGCCGCGCGGAGCGCGGACGTCGCCGTGGTCGTCGTGGGCGAGCCGCAGGGCATGATCGGCGAGATGGCCTCGCGCTCGACCTTCGACCTGCCCGGGCGGCAGCAGGACCTGCTCGATGCCGTGGTGGCGACCGGCAAGCCGGTGGTCGTCCTGCTGCTCAACGGCCGGCCGCTCGACCTCAAGGGGACCAAGGCCCAGGCGATCCTCGACCTGTGGTATCCGGGCTCGTCCGGCGGGGACGCGGCGGCCAACCTCCTGTTCGGCGACGCGGTGCCCGGCGGCAAGCTGCCCTTCACCTGGGTCCGCAACGCCGCCCAGGTGCCGCTGATCTACGCGCACCTGACCTCGCACGACGCCGGCCATGCCGATACGCGCTACTCGAACGAGTCCAACGCCCCGGTTTATCCCTTCGGCTATGGCCTCAGCTATTCGACCTTCGCCTTCTCCAACCTCAGGCTGGATCGGCCGCAGGTCGCGCCGGGCGGCGCGGTCACGGTGTCGGTGGACCTCAGGAACACGGGCGCGCGGACGGCGGACGAGGTCGCGCAGCTCTATATCCACCAGCGCAGCGGCACCGCGGCGCGTCCCGTGCGCGAGCTGGAGGGCTTCCAGCGAGTGACGCTGAAGCCCGGCGAGGTCCGCACCTTGACCTTCAAGCTCGGGCCGCAGGAGCTGCGCTACTGGAACGCTGCCGTGCGCGACTGGGTGCAGGACGAGACCACCTTCGACGTCGCGGTCGGCGCCGATTCCACGGTGCCCTTCGCCGGCTCGTTCGACGTCAGGCGGCAGTGACACGCGCAGGCCCCTCGCCGGTGTCCGTCCGGCGAGGGCGCCCCAGCCGTAAGCAGGCTGAGGCGATCGACCGGCAGATCCTCGACTGCGGCCGGGCCTGCTTCCTCGAAAACGGCTTCGCCGGGACGACGATGGACGGCGTGGCCGAGCGCGCCGGGGTGACGCGGGCGACGCTCTACCTGCGCCATGCCGACAAGGAAGCCCTGCTCCGCGCCGTGGTCGAGGATCGGCTGGCAGCCTGGTCGAAGGTGTCGGCCGAGACCGACTGGATGCTCGGCCCGACGATCGACCAGCGCCTGCGCCACTATGCGCGGACCATGCTGCGCTGGAGCTGCGATCCGGAGGTCAGGGAGTTCCACCGGCTGCTGGAGATCGAATCCGGCCCGGGCGGCCCCAACGCCGAATTGCAGCGGATGTTCAGGGCGCCGATGCTGCGCATCCTCGCCGACGAGATCGCCCGGGACGGCGCCGAACGGGGATGCCCTGTCGCAGACCCCCACCGCCTCGCGGCGATGTTCCTCGGCATGTTGGGCGCAGCGCTGTCGCCCGGCGGCGCACAGGACGATGCGGCGCTCGACCGCTTCGCGGATCAGGCCGTGGCTATCTTCACGGGCGGCCGCTCGGGCTGGTAGGCTCGGCCGCGGACCTGCCATTCCGCGAGGATCGCCGGGTTATCCCGCCGGGTACGGGATGGCGCTGCTCCTGTTCTCGTCCACCATGACCGGGCGGCCGATCGGCGGGAACGCCCGCTGGGGGCAGGCCGGGCGCTCGCACACCTTGCAGCCCGCGCCGATCGGCGTGGCGGCCGCCGGATCGTTCAGGTCGAGGCCGCGCGAATAGACCAGGCGCGAGGCGTGGCGGATGTCGTAGCCGAGCCCGATGGCGAAGGTCTTGCCGGGCGCGCCGTAGGCGGCGCTTGCCTGGCCGACGGTGCGGGCGATCCACAGGTAGGTCCGCCCATCGGGCATCTGCGCGATCTGCCGCAGGACGCGGCCCGGTTGGTTGAACGCCTCATAGACGTTCCACAGCGGGCAAGTCCCGCCGACGCGGGAGAAGTGGAAGTCGGTCGCCGACTGGCGCTTCGAGATGTTGCCGGCGCGGTCCACCCGGACGAAGAAGAACGGCACGCCGCGCGCGTCCGCGCGCTGGAGGGTCGAGAGGCGGTGGCAGACCGTCTCGAAGCCCACCCCGAACCGGCGGCCGAGCTTCTCGATATCGTAGGCTTCGGCCTCGGCCGCGGCGAGGAAATCGCCGTAGGGCAGGATCAGCGCGCCGGCGAAATAGTTGGCGAGGCCGACGCGGGCGAGGCGGCGGGCTTCCTCGCCGGCCAGGATGCGGTTGTCGGCGAGCCGGTCGATCATGTCGCCGAGTTCGAGGAAGGCGAGCTGAGTCGCCATCTGGAACGCCTGCTGGCCCTGCTTGAGCTGGGCCGAGATGTGGAGCGTCCGCGTGGCCGGATCGAAGCGCCGCTGGGCGCTGTCGCTCTCGCCCCAGACGATCTGCACGCCATGGCGCTCGCGCAGCCAGACGATCAGGCCGGCGTGGACCGAGCGGGGGCCGAGCCCGGCCTGGCGGTAGAGCCGTTCCGCCGCTTCATCCAGTGGCTCGACGTGGTTGTGGCGGGCATAGAAGAAGTCGCGGACCTGCTCGAAGGGCATCCGCGCGGGGCCGCCCGCGATCCAGTCGTCGCCGAGCTGGGCGGCCATGGCCTCGCTGCGTTCGACGGATTCGCGGTAGCGGCGATGCAGGTTCACCAGCGTCCGGCCGACCGCTGGCATGTTCATCGCCAGCTCGCGAATCTCGGCGACCGAGATCGTTTCCGCCCCGTCCGACAAGGCGTCGCGCAGTTCGGTGATCAGCCGCGCCTCTTCGTCCTCCGAGAAGAGCTGCACGTCGACGCCGAAGACCGCATTGAGCTTGAGCAGCACCGGCACGGTCAGCGGGCGCTGGTTCTGCTCGAGCTGGTTGAGATAGCTTGACGAGATGCCGAGCGCATTGGCCAGCTCGACCTGCTTGAGGCTGCGCTCCTCGCGCAGGCGCTTGAGCCGCACGCCCATGAAGGCTTTCCGCATGATGCATTTCCAATCTTCGCAAAATTTGCAAATTTGCCGAAATTTATCCGCAAAACTTCACAAATTCAGCCATTCCTGCGGACTTCTATAATGCGGATGTTGCAAATCAGTCGAGACATATTCACGCAGCAAGGATAGTAATGAGCAAGCGCATCACGCGGCTGATGGTGGCGAACCGTTCGGAGATCGCCATCCGGGTGTTCCGGGCCGCGGCGGAGATGGGGATCGCGACCGTGGCGATCTATGCGGAGGAGGACCGCCTTTCGCTCCATCGCTTCAAACCGGACGAAGCCTATCGCGTCGGGGCGGGCAAGGGTCCGCTGCAAGCCTATCTCGACATCGAGGACATCGTCGCGACCGCGGTGCGCGCCGGGGTCGACGCGATCCATCCGGGTTATGGCTTCCTCTCCGAAAGTCCTGAGTTCGCCGAGGCCTGCGCCGCGGCCGGGATCACCTTCATCGGTCCGTCGCCCGAGACCATGCGCCAGCTCGGCAACAAGGTCGCCGCGCGCAATCTCGCCGTCGCCGCGGGGGTGCCGGTCATGCCCGCGACCGATCCGCTTCCCGACGATCCCGCCGCGATCCAGCGCCTCGCCGCCGAGATCGGCTATCCGGTCATGCTCAAGGCGAGCTGGGGCGGGGGCGGCCGGGGCATGCGGCCGATCGAGAGCGAGGACCGGCTGCTGGACGCCGTCGCGGCCGCGCGTCGCGAGGCGGCCGCGGCCTTCGGCAAGGACGAGGTCTATCTGGAGAAGCTCGTCCGCCGCGCCCGCCACGTCGAGGTCCAGTTGCTCGGCGATCGCCACGGCAACCTCGTTCACCTGTTCGAGCGCGATTGCACGATCCAGCGTCGTCACCAGAAGGTCGTCGAGCGCGCGCCCGCGCCCTACCTCGACGATGCCCGGCGCGCCGAGTTGGCCGAGGCCGCGTTGCGGATTGGCCGGGCGACCGACTACGTCGGCGCGGGCACGGTGGAGTTCCTGATGGATGCCGACACCGGCCGGTTCTACTTCATCGAGGGCAACCCGCGCATCCAAGTCGAGCATACCGTGACCGAGGTCGTCACCGGGCTCGATATCGTCAAGGCGCAGATCCGCATCGCCGAGGGCGGCCGCATCGGTGTGGTCGAGGAGACCGGCATCCCCGCCCAGGCCAAGATCCGCCTCGACGGCCACGCCATGCAGTGCCGCATCACGACCGAGGACCCCGAGCGCGGCTTCGCCCCCGACTACGGCCGGATCACCGCCTATCGCGGCGCTTCCGGCTTCGGCCTGCGGATCGACGGCGGCACGGCCTATTCGGGCGCGGTGGTCACGCCGTTCTACGACGCCATGCTGGAGAAGGTCACGGCCTGGGCCCCGACCCCGCGCGAGACCATCGCCCGCATGGACCGGGCGCTGCGCGAATACCGCATCCGCGGCGTCGCCACCAACCTGCCGTTCCTGGAGGCGGTGCTCGCCCATCCGGACTTCCAGGCGATGAACTACACCACCCGGTTCATCGACGAGACGCCCGAGCTGTTCGCCTTGCCGCGCCGCCGCGACCGCGCGACCAAGCTGCTGGGCGCCATCGCCGAGGTCACGATCAACGGCCACCCCGAGATGAAGGGCCGCGAGGCCGTGCCGACCGACCGCCGCGCCGGTCCGGCGCCGACCTTCTCGTCCGGCGTTCCGGACGGCAGCAAGCAGCGCTTCGACGCGCTCGGCGCGGAGGGTTTCGCCCGCTGGATGCGCGAGCAGCCGCAGGTCCTCGTCACCGACACCACCCTGCGCGACGCCCACCAGTCGCTGCTGGCGACGCGGATGCGCAGCTTCGATCTGGTGCCGGCGGCGCGCTCCTACGCCACCGGCCTGCCCGGGCTGCTGAGCCTGGAATGCTGGGGCGGCGCGACCTTCGACGTCGCCATGCGCTTCCTCACCGAGGACCCGTGGGAGCGGCTCGCCGCGATCCGCGAGGCCGCGCCCAACCTGCTCCTCCAGATGCTGCTGCGCGGCGCCAACGGGGTCGGCTACACCAACTACCCGGACAACGTAGTGCGCTTCTTCATCCGCCAGGCGGCCGAGGCAGGCATCGACCTGTTCCGCGTGTTCGACTGCCTCAACTGGGTGGAGAACATGCGCGTAGCGATCGACGCGGTGCGCGAGGCGGGCAGGGTCGCCGAAGGAGCGATCTGCTATACCGGCGACGTGCTCGATCCCGACCGGGCCAAGTATTCGCTGGCCTACTACGCCGATCTGGCGCGCCAGCTCGAAACCGCCGGATGCCAGGTCCTGGCGATCAAGGACATGGCCGGGCTGCTCCGCCCCGCCGCTGCTCGCGCGCTGATCGGCGCGCTGCGCGACGTGACCGACCTGCCGATCCATCTCCACACCCACGACACCTCGGGCATTGCCGGCGCGACGCTGATCGCGGCGGTCGAGGCCGGGGTCGATGCGATCGACCTCGCCACCGACGCCATGTCGGGCACGACCTCGCAGCCGTGCCTCGGCTCGGTGGTGGAAGCGTTGCGCCACACGGAACGCGACACCGGGCTTGATGCCGAGGCGATCCGGCGGATCAGCTTCTACTGGGAAGGCGTACGCCAGCTATACGCCCCGTTCGAGAGCGACCTGCGCTCGGGCGCCTCGGAGGTCTACCTCCACGAGATGCCGGGCGGCCAGTTCACCAACCTCAAGGAACAGGCCCGCGCCCTCGGCCTCGAAAGCCGCTGGCACGAGGTCGCCCGCGCCTACCGCGAGGCCAACGACCTGTTCGGCGACATCGTCAAGGTCACGCCCTCGTCGAAGGTCGTCGGGGACATGGCGCTGATGATGGTCGCGCAGGGGCTGACGCCCGATGACGTGCTCGATCCGCTGCGCGACGTCGCATTCCCGGCCTCGGTGGTCGAGATGCTCAAGGGCGATCTCGGCCAGCCCGCGGGCGGTTGGCCCGAGGCCTTGCAGGCGAAGGCGCTGAAGGGCGAGGCGCCGATCACCGTCCGTCCTGCCGCCCTGCTCGGCGAGGCCGATCTCGACGCGGGGCGCGCCGAGGCCGAACTGGTCGTCGGCCGCCCGATCGGCGACCGCGAGCTGGCTTCCTGGCTGATGTACCCCAAGGTCTTCGCCGACTTCGCCCGCGCCTCGGCCAAGGACGGTCCTGTCTCGGCCCTGCCGACCCCGGTGTTCTTCGGCGGGATGAAGCCCGGCGAGGAGATCGTGGTCGAGATCGAGCCCGGCAAGACGCTGATCGTCCGGCTCCAGGCGATTGGCGAGCCCGAGCCCGACGGCCAGGTCAAGCTGTTCTTCGAGCTCAACGGCCAGCCCCGCGTCATCCGCGTGGCCGACCGCAGCCGCGTCGTCGCCAGCGCCCGGCGCAAGGCCGAGGAGGGCAACGAGGACCACATCGCCGCGCCGATGGCCGGGGCGGTGTCCTCGATCGCCGTGCGCAAGGGCCAGAAGGTGGCGGCGGGCGATCCGCTGCTGACCCTGGAGGCGATGAAGATGGAAACGACGCTGAGCGCGTCGCGCGACGGCGTGGTCGCCGATCTCGTCGTCGCGGCCCGCGACAACATCGAGGCGAAGGACCTCCTGCTGGTGCTGGCGTGACGGGGAGGTCCGGCGACTTCCTGTTTCGCTTTGCGAGCGACTCGCAATAGTCTGGGGCTGGTGCTAGGCCGTGCGCCGGACGGTGTCGGGCACCGGCGTCGCAGGAAGGAAGAAGACCATGATCGGAGTGTTCGCCGCTCTCTCCGCAGCCCTTGCCGTGGCGGCAGGCGCATTCGGCGCCCACGGGGCGTCCAGCCCGCTGGCTGCCGAGTGGCTGCGAACCGGCGCCTTCTACCAGTTGGTCCACGCCGTGGCCGCCTTGGCGATCATGAACAATGCGCAGGGCGCGGCGACGACTCTGCTCGTGGGCGGGGGGATTTTCGCCGTGACCCTCTATGTCATGGCGCTCGGCGGCCCCAGGTGGCTCGGAGCGGTGACGCCCATCGGCGGCACCCTGCTGATCGCGGGCTGGCTGTGGACGGCATGGGTGTTGCTGCGGAAATAGGTCTGCGTCGTGATCGTCACCCCTGCGGGATGGCCTCTGGGACGATGGTCCTGACGATGGAGGCGTCGAGG
>CALLNA010000063.1 GCA_938005655.1 uncultured Novosphingobium sp. | reverse complement strand
ACCAGAGCATCACCCGCTGCTGCCAGCGGTTCGGGAACGGCTCAGCGGTGGGGGCGACGGCCAGCCAGCTCCCGTCCGGCTGGCGGACGGCGGCGATGAAATCGCCCTCGATGAAGGGGGGTGAGGTGAAGGACAGCAGGCCCTGCGCCTCGCGGAACGGGATCGGCTGGGGTGTCCCGGCCGGCGCGACGGCGGCCGCAGCCTCTCGTGGAGCAGGCCCGGGCAAGGCGTTCGTCGGCGCGCCCTGCGAGGCGGCTGGCGCGGGCGCGACGCCTTGCTCCCGGCCGGCAGGACTCTCCATCGGCGCAGCCTGCGGCGGGACGGGAGCGGAGAACGTCGGACGGGCGATCGGCTCCGGCGCGGGGCGTGGCGCCGCCGGTTGCAGGACGGTCGGGGGGCTGACGATCGGCGGGGTGGAATTAACGGGTGGCTGTGCCCCGCCCGGTGGACCTGCGGCAGCCGCGCCACCGGCAGCCGGTGCGGCGTTGGGGCTGCCGGTCTGGGCCAGCGGTCCGGCCGTATTGGGACTGCCTCCGGGCTGTCCCCCGGGCGCCTGGCCAGGCTGACCGGATTGGCCGGACGTCGCGACGGGCGGCGCGGGCGCGCGAGCGACAGGTCCTCCACCCGGCTGGCTCACGCCGCCCGGCATGCGGCCGCCCGGAGCGCCGCCTCCGGGCATGCCTCCTCCCGGAAAACCGCCGCCGGGAAACCCTCCGCCCGGGAAGCCGCCGCCCGGCATTCCGCCGGGAGGCGGGCCGCCGGGGACGCCCTGCGCCTGGGCCGTGCCGACCAGCCAGGAGAGGCCGGCCTGCGGTGCGCCGTCGGCGAGCGCCACCCGGCGCCGGTCCACGGGCACCGTGACGCCGCCGACCGGCAACTGCGTGTAGAAGGCCAGCACGACATCGCCCTCGGCGCGGCCGAGCTTGGTCGCCAGCGCCTGGCGCGAGCTTTCCGAGACCAGCCAGCCGGCGCCGGTGATGTCGGGCGGCCCGGCCATGCGGCGGCGCTCCAGTCGGTTGCTTTCCTGGCCTCCGGCAAGCTGGGCGGCGACTTCGTCGAGGTTCCAGCGCTGCGCCGGCGCGGGCGGGATCGCGACGGTCAGGACCATGGTCACGAGCTGCGCGACGATCAGCGACCCGACCAGGATGCCCAGGAGCTGAAGGCCCAGCGGCAAGGCGAGCCGGCGGTGCGAAGGATGGATCTGCATAGCGCGTTTCTGCCACCAAGTTCGGGAGTGGTCTAACCGCGATTGCCGTCGCCGCGCCCGGGGTCGGCCGTCTCGACGATGTCGACGATGCGGCGCTCGCCGTCGCAGCGGCCGAGCTGCACGACGATATCGATGACCGACCGGGCATATTCCAGCGTGTCGCTGCGGCCCATGCCGATCCCGCATTGCATGACCATCATGGCGAGCTGCTCCAGCGCGCCGGCGCAGCTATTGGCGTGGATCGTCGAGAAGGAGCCGGGATGGCCGGTGTTGATCGCGCGCAGGAAGGTCATCGCCTCGCGCCCGCGCAGCTCGCCCAGGACGATGCGGTCCGGCCGGAGGCGCAGGCTCGCCTGGAGCAGGTCGTCGGTGTCGATCCGCGCCTCGCCCAGCGTGCCGCGCACCGCGACCAGGCCCAGGGCGTTCGGCACCGGTGGGCGGATCTCGGGCGTGTCCTCGACCAGGACCAGGCGCTCGTGGCGGCCGATCTCGCGCAACAGGGCGTTGAGGAAGGTTGTCTTGCCGCTCGAGGTGCCGCCGGAGATGAGCACCGTGCGCCGCCGCCGGACCTGCTCGACCAGCCAGCCGAGCGGATCGTTCTTGCGCATGATCCCGGTGATGGAAGGAGCTTGCGGCGTGCAGGCCGCCGGGCGCCAGCTCGCCAGGGGCACGTCGACCAGGCGGTGGCGGCGGATCGCCAGGGCCCAGTGCTTGCGGGTGGCGGGCGGCGCGACGAACTGCACCCGAGCGCCGTTCGGCAGGGTCGCGGCCAGCAGCGGCTGCTCGCGGCTGATGCCCTGGCAGGTGATCCGTGCGACCTGCTCGGCCAGCCGCCTGAGCAGCCGGTCGTCGACCTCGGGCACCGCCACACGCTCCATCTGCGCCTGGCCGGCGGCCTCGATCCATAGCTCGCCGGGGGCGTTGACCAGGATTTCCGAGACGTCGGGGCGCGCCAGGAACGGCTGGAACGGCGCCAGGTAGGCGTTGAGATAGATGTCCGTCTCGGTCTGCTGGACAAGCGCGACGCTCACCGCTCGGCACTCGAGAAGTCGAGGTCGCGCGCGGTGAAGACGCGGATCGGCTGACCCTGCCTGACGCGGATGGTGGGCGGGATCTGCGCGTCGCGCTGGGCGGCGACGGCCGCCGCGCTGGAGCTGCCGCTGGTGATGAGCAGGGCGGCCCCGCCGCTGGCCAGGGTCCCGATGCCGCCGATGACCGAGAGCAGCGAGGCCGCGCCGAAGCGCTTGAAGAAGTGGCCATCGACCTCCCCGCTCAGGCCGCTGCGGCCCGAATATTCGACGGCGGGCGAGGCCAGGGCCACGGTGACGCCGTCCGGCCGGATCAGCCTGGTCCACATGACGTAGGCGCGGGTCTGCCCGGCGGCGAGGCCGCTCTTGTACTGGCCGATCAGCCGCGACGAGCGGGGGATGAGCACGCGCTTCCCGTCGAACGAGCGCACGTCCTCGCTGACCAGGGCCCGGACGTAGCCCGGCAGGTCGCTGTCGATCGCCGTTTCGAGGATCGCGGGAATGAGGGTGCCCTGAGTCACGGTGTTCGTCGGATCGGCTAGGCGCGTGGCGCTGGCGGTTTCCACCCCGGCGCTGCCGAGCCGCGAGCCGAACGCCTCGTTCTCGCTCAGTCCCGCCGGGGCCGGGCTCGCTCCAGGGGGAACCGCCTTCGCGGCGGGGCCGGCGGGCGCCGCGTCGGCGAGTGATCCGTCATAGACCATCACCGGCGCGGGCGCGGGCTGCATCGCCGCGAAGGCGGGCGGCGCAGCCAGCACGGGGGAGGGGGCCGGCTTTGTGGCGGCAGCGTCGGGTGTGGCGGTCTGGGGGTCGGCTGGTCGATCACCGTCAGCGCCTGGGGCGGAGGCTGCGGGGCCTGGGACGGCGCGGTGGTCTGCTCATCACGTTCCTTGCCGCCGTGCGACAGGCCGGCGAAGGTCAGCGCGCCCAGGGCCAGCGCGATCGCCGCGCCGATCGCCAGGCCGCCGCGATCCCGCCGCACGGCATCGCCGGCAACGATCGGAAAACCGTTCCGGCTGGCCCGGTCGAACTCCTCGTCGTCCAGCGCCGCGCGAGGATCGGCGTCGAGGATGGGAAATTTCTCGAGGCTGAGGTCGCCCATGGCAGTTACTCCGTCTTCGCCGCGACGGCGACCGGGACAGGGGAGGGAGCGGGCGACGCGCGGCGCGTTTGCAGGCTGGCCATCTCCTTGCCGGAGCGCAGGATCAGCCGTTGGTGAAACCCTTCGATGACGAGATAGTCGCCGCTCGTGGTGTAGTTGACCGGGCCCTCCGTCTTGCCGTCGGGGCCGAGCGAGAGGACGGCGGGCAGGGCCTTTCCGGCCGGCCAGGCGAGATAGACCGAGGAGCCGTCGTCGAAGCAGCGCTCGGGCAACAGGCCGCGCGCGCCGGTCATCGACCAGGCGAAGTTGAGCGTGTCGGGCCGCAGGGCGGGCGACGCGGCGAGCGTGACCCCGGCCTGCGGAACCTCGGGTTCCTTGGCTGCTGCCGGCGCCGGCGCGTCGGGATAGGCGAAGCGCAGCAGGTAGATCGGGGTCGCCCTGGCGCTGGCCGTGAGCTCGAACAGGTAGGTGTGCCGGTCGGTCACCACGGTCATGTTGGTCGAGGCCGCCGTCGCCACTGTCGGCTTGATGAAGAGGAGGTTCGCCCGCTTGTTGGGCGTGACCTGCCAGGCTCCGCTCTGCCCCACGGCGACGTTCTCGATCCGCTCGCCCTCGCCGAACAGGACGGTGGATTCGTAGTCGGCACGCCCGACGAGGCTGACGATCTCGTGCTCGACATAGGGCCGGGTGGCGACATGCCCGTTCTGGGCAAGGGCAGGGGCCGCCAGGGTGAGGGCGAGGCCGATCCCGAGTGCGATACGAGAACTCATGGCGAAGTCTCCTTGATTGCGGAAATCGCGGGCACGAGGCGCAGCTTACGGCCGAGATCGCCGGCCCGCGTCCGCTCGGAGGCGGCGGCGGCGCTCGCGGGCATGGGGCTGGTGATCGTCACGCCGGGAAGGCGGACGGTGCGGCTGCCTCCCGGCTCGCCGGGCTCGCCGCCGCGCGGGGCACCGGCCGCGACCACGGCACGGACCCGGTCGTCGGCGCTGGGGGCTGCGGCGGGCGTGCCCGCGGCATGGGTCGTCAGGGTTCGCGCAGGCTCGGCGATCGCGCGGTCTGCCCGAGGCGCCTGGCGCATTGCCTCGGGCGGGGTGGCGAAGGGGATATGCCAGCCCGCCGTGAGGCTGCCGACCAGGCGGAAGGCCAGGGCCATCAGGCCGCAATGAATCGCGGCTATCACGAAGACGGCGGCGGCCTGGCGCAGATCGATCTCGCCGCCCGCCAGATCCGCGACGACCGGGCCGAGCATCGCCACCGAGGCGACGCCGATCAGGACGGCGAGCAGCGGCACGAGGGCCAGCATGACGGCGGTTCGCAGCCACCCTTCGAAGAGTCCCCGCGTGCCAGGGAAGATGGCGAGGACGACGAATATCGGCCCCAGGGCGATCATCGCGCCCAGCGCCACCCGGGCCGCGACGAGCACGCCGACCGTGCCGAGCATGAGCAGCAGCGCGGCGTAGGAAAGCAGGTCGGCGGGCGTCGTGCCCTTGGCGTCCTTCGCCGCCTGCCGCGCCTGTTCGGCGGCGTCGACGACCGCGCCGAAGATCAGGTCCAGCCGCGCGGCGAAGGCCTGGCTGGCGGAGCCCTTGGTGCCGAGCAGCATCCCCGCGATCCAATCGGGCCCCGCGGCCAGCAGGGTCCAAATGACCTGGCTATAGGCCAGCCACGACGTGGCGAAGGTCAGCGCCAGCCCCAGGCCCATCATGCGCGGGGTGAGCGAGGTCAGGCTCAGGCTGGCCATGCCGGTCAGCAGGCCGATCGCGAAACAGGCGACGTAGAGCGTCAGGACGATCGTCAGCGCCCCGGTCAGCATCCCCTGCCCGCCGAACAGGCGCGAGAAGGCCAGGGCGGCTGCGTCGGCGCTCATGCAGTCGACGGTCCGCAGGGCTCCGGCGATCGCCGAGGGACCGGCGGGATCGAAGGGCGCGCAGGTCATTCCGCCGCCTCCAGGAAGTCGAAGCCGGCCGCATCGTCGAAGCTCGGCCAGGCGGCGCCGGTGAGGAGCGGAAGCCAGCGCGACGGGTCCTCGCCGGTCATCCGGCGTAGGTCGTCGAGTTGGCGCACCGCGGCTTCGCGGCCGGAGAGGACCACCAGCATCTCCGGACTGCCCGACAGGTCGAGGCGCACGATTACCGAATCGTTGGCATGGCGCACCAGGAAACACCGGCTGTTGGCAGGCAGGGCGCGGACCAGGGCCAGCTCGTGCTCGGTCAGGCCGAAGCCGGTGCAGTAGTCTTCCTCGCGGGCCCGGGCGTTGGGCATGAAGATCATCGTGGCGGTTTGCTCGACGATGGCGCTGGCGATGCGGCTGTCGAGCGCGTCCCGGGCCGATTGGGTGGCGAAGCCGACCAGGGCGTTGCGCTTGCGCAGGGTCTTGAGCCAGTCGCGGATGCGCGCCGCGAACACCGGATCGTCCAGGGCCTTCCAGCCTTCGTCGATCAGGATCATCGTCGGCGCGCCGTCTAGCCGCTCCTCGATCCGGTGGAACAGGTACATCATTGCCGGCGTGCGCAGCGCCGGCGTTTCGAGCAGGGCCGTTATGTCGAAGCCGAGGACCTGCTGGTCGAGGTCCAGCCGGTCCTCGACATTGTCGAACAGCCAGGCATGGGGGCCGTCCAGTATCCACGGCGTGAGCCGCGCGGCGAGATCGCCGGGCTCGGGCCGCCGGCCGCCGGCCAGCAGCTCGCGCAGGAAGCGCAGACGGCGGAAGGCCGGATCGTGATCGTAGAGCGCGTCGACTGCGTCGGCGATGACCGATTCCTCGCCCGGTCCCGCCGCGGTCAGCAGGCAGCCGAGGAACTCGCGCAGGAAGGCGCGCGATCCGGGCGTGTCGGCCAGCGCGAGCGGGTTGAATCCGGTCGGCTCGCCCGGAACCAGCCGTGCGTAGTGGCCGCCCATGGCGCGCAGGAAGATCTCGGCGCCGCGATCCTTGTCGAACAGGATCGTGCGCGGGGAGAACTTCTGCGCCTCGGCGGTCAGGTAGTTCAGCACGACGGTCTTGCCCGAGCCGGACGGGCCGATGATCGTGAAGTTGCCGAGGTCGCCCTGGTGGAAGTTGAAGAAATAGGGGGTCGCGCTGGTCGTCTCGAAGACGCTGACCGCGTCGCCCCAGTGGTTCCCGCTGGCGCGGCCGAGGGGAAAGCCGTGGAGGGAGAGGAAGCCCGCGGCATTGCCGGTCGAGATCAGCGCGCGCCGCACGCAATAGCCTTCGTTGCCAGGGAACTGCGCCCAGAAGGCGGGTTCGAGATTGACGTCCTCGCGCACCGCGACGACCCCGATGTCGCCGAGCGCGCTGGCCGCTTCGGCGGCCGCCCGTTCGAGCGAGGAGATGTGCGGCGCGCGCAGCAGGACGGTAAGGTGGTGATCGCCGAAGCCGGCCTGGCCGGCGCCGAGCGCGTCGCGCGCCGCCATCATCTGCGCCCGCTCCGCCACGGCCTCCTCGTCGGCCGACTTGAGCCGCCGGACGGCGAGGTCGATCCGCTCCCGGGCGACCTGCCGGTCCGCGGGCGCGAAGCTCTCGGTGAGGACCAACTCGTGCGGCAGGCGCAGGAGGTTGTCGAGCATCCCGGCGCGGGTGGCGTCGGGATAGTCCTTCAGCGAGAGCATCGCGGCGAAGTCGCGCCCGCCCGCCCGGCGCGTCTCGATCGCGTCGAGGCCGAAGGACACGCGGCGATAGGGCAGATGATGGCCGAGATCGACGTCGCCCGCAGGCAGCGCGACCTGGCGCCACTCGCCGTTGTAGATTGCGGAGAGCAGTTCGAGCGGCTCGGACCGGCCGTCGGGGCAACCGAGCAGGTGCGCGCCGTAGGGCTCCAGGGCGGCGAGGAGCCCGGTGGTGGCCGCGTCGAGCTCGCGCAGCATTCGCGGGTCGGGCTCCGAACTTCGGTCGAGGCGGCGCGTCAGGCGCTCGGCGAAGCCCGCCTTGCCCTTGGCGGGGCGGCGGACGATCGTCAGGAACTGCTCGTTGACGAACAGCGGCATCTGGCGCAGCCGATCGTTGGCGGCGATGTTGAGCGCCGCGCTGAACGCGTCGGGGAACTCCCCGGGCAGCTCCACGCCGACCCGCCGCCGCACGACGTGGTGATAGAGCACGAAGCGCGCGTCGACCACGCTGCGCAGGAGCGTCTCGCGGACGGCCAGCATGTGGTCGAGGTGGCCGGATTCCTCCGTCTCGAAGGGCAGGCCCGCGACGGCTATGGTCTGCATCGCCGATCCGTCGCGCAGGACGATGGTATGGGCGTCGGCGTGACGGGCATAGGGCAGGCGGTCGCCCGCGCGCGCCTCGCGCGAACGCCAGCTTGCGGGACCTTTCCAGGGCTTCATGGGTCGCTCTCCTTCAAGGCACGTAGCTGTTGCAGCCCCACCGCTTCCAATTCTTCACGCGCGGGCAGCGGCTGACGCGCGTGAGCCACAAGTCGAACACCCGCGGCTCCCGCAGGCAGGCGAGATAGCCGCAGGCATGGACCGCGCCGGCGAGCGGCAGGGCGAGGAAGCTGCGGGTCATCAGGAAGGCTTCGGTCGTGACGGCCATGTTGATCACGAAGAAGCTGAAGGTGACTCCGGCGAACATTTGCGGCCGGGTCAGCGCGCGGAAGACGACGGTCCGGGCGAGGGCGGCCATGTCAGCCCGGCAGCCCGGCGGTGGTCTGGATGCCCGCGACGATGGCGGCGGAGCCGAACAGGATGAAGCAGCCGACGATCACAGTGGCGCCGAACCGCCAGTTGAGCCGGCCGGTGAGCATCATGAACCCGACCATGGCGACGGCGATCACCGCCACGGCCGTCGCTACCTGGCCGAGCAGGGTCGCTTGCAGCCAGGCGAGGGCGGAGACGATCGGGCCGGACCCGGCGGGCCCGCCCGCCTGGGCATGGGCCGCACTCGGCAGGAACAGCAGGGGCAGCATGGCCGGGACGACGGGATAGTGGGGGCGCATGGTCGGCTCCTCGCAAAAGGCTGGGTCAGGGGCTTACGGAGGCCGCGAGACGGCCGGTGATGGCGGCGACATAGGCGCGGGTCTCGGCGATCGGCGGGATGCCGCCGGCGCGCTCCACGCGCGCCGGGCGGGCGTTGTAGGCGGCGAGCGCCCGCTCAAGGTCGTTGTCGAAGCGGTCGAGCTGCTGGCGCAGGTAGCGCGCGGCGCCGACCATGTTGGCATGGGGATCGCGCGGATCGACTCCCAGGGTGCGGGCGGTACCGGGCATGAGCTGGCCAAGCCCGACCGCTCCCGCCGGGGAAACGGCATTCACGCGCCAGCGGCTTTCCTGCCAGATCAGGGCTTCGAGCAGGGCCGGGCTGACGCCGGCAAAGTCCGCCGCCCTGACGAGGGCACTTGCGAAGGCAGGGGGGGCAGATAGACCTTCGGCAATTGTCAGGGCGGCGGCAGGTAGGACCGGTGCATCTGGAACGGGGACAAGGGGATCCCCGGGTTCGCTCCATTCAACAGCGCCGGCATCGCTGCGCACATGAACTGTTCCATGCGCATCGATCTCGAATACCTCGGCGCGCAGCTCGCCGGGCATGGCCGCGGCGCCGGCAAGGGCGGCGGCGGTGGCCAGGCGGACAAGGAGGTTGAGCTGCGCGTTCGGCATGTCGCCGTTCTGGCTGCTGCGATTTGCCGGCGAATTTCAGGCAGATTGCATTCAGATTTCAGCGCGTCTCAAGCGGCGGGAAATTCGCCGGCCGCCTGAAAACCGGCAGC
The DNA here is from genome assembly GCA_938005655.1 of uncultured Novosphingobium sp. Classification (GTDB taxonomy): domain Bacteria; phylum Pseudomonadota; class Alphaproteobacteria; order Sphingomonadales; family Sphingomonadaceae; genus Novosphingobium. The sequence continues at coordinate 4,783 of CALLNA010000063.1, read as the reverse complement.
AACAGAGCGCTGGCATCGGCGCCGAATGCACGCCAATATCGCCAGCATGGACCTCGCTACCCGCATCCTCATCGTCGATGACGACAAGGGCCTGCGCTCCCTGATTTCGGAGTTCCTGGAAAAGCACGGGTTCCAGACGCGGACGGCGGCCGACACTTCGGCCATGCGCGCCCTGCTCGCCGCGGAGGACTTCAGCCTCATCGTGCTGGACGTGATGATGCCGAAGGAGGACGGGCTCACCGCCTTGCGCAGCCTCGTCGGCAGCGGGGCGCCGCCGGTCATCATGCTGAGCGCGGTCGGCAGCGACATAGACCGCATCGTCGGCCTCGAAATGGGCGCCGACGACTATCTCGCCAAGCCCTGCAACCCGCGCGAGCTGCTCGCGCGCATCCGCACGGTGCTGCGCCGCCGGCAGGCCGCGCAGCCCGCGGCGGTGGAGTCCGCTCCCGCCGGCAACGGGATCGAGCCCGCCGGAGAAGAAGCCAATTCCGGCTGCAACCTGCGCTTCGCCGGCTGGCGGATGGACCTGGGCCTGCGCCTCCTGTTCGACCCGGAAGGCGGGCTGATCGCGCTGTCGGACGGCGAATTCCGTTTGCTGCGCGCCTTCGCCGAGCATCCCCGGCGCGTCGTGACCCGCGATCAGCTCCTCGAATGGTCGCGCGGCGAGGACAGTGACCATTACGACCGCGCCATCGACGTCCAGCTCTCGCGCCTGCGCCGCAAGCTGGCCGCGGAGCAGTCCAACGCGGGCCAGGAACTGATCCGCACCGTGCGCAACGAGGGCTATCTCTTCGTCCCGCAGGTGATGCGCGACTGAAACTCGGCGCTACACGGGTGAAATCTACGCGAAATTCGCGCGCAACCCTGACCCCGGAGAAACGTCCCGCAGGCGAGGCTTGGGCCTCGACATAACGCACGGGAGTTTTGCGATGGATTTCGACAGCCACGACGACGATCACGACAAGGGCCTGTCCCACGACCTTCAGACCCTGCGCAGCCGGATGATGGAGCGCCGCGGCGCGCTGGGCTTCCTGGCCACGGCGGGCACGGCCGCGCTGGTCGCGGGATGCGGCGGCGGTTCGGACAGCTCCGACACCTCCGGTTCCAGCGGCAGCAGCAGCTCGTCCTCATCGAGTTCCTCGTCGTCCTCGTCGTCTTCCTCCAGCTCCTCGTCGAGCAGTAGCTCGTCGGCCGGGACGTGCATCGCCGATCCCACCGAGACGAACGGGCCCTATCCGGCCGACGGCACCAATACGTCGAGCGGGTCCACCTCCAACGTGCTCAACGTCAGCGGCATCGTGCGCAGCGATATCCGTTCCAGCTTCATCTCCTCGACGACGACCGCCCAGGGCGTCCTGCTGACGATCACGCTCAAGCTGGTCGATGTCGCCAGCGGGTGTACGCCGATTTCCGGCGCGGCGATCTACGTCTGGCACTGCGACGCCCAGGGGCGCTATTCGCTCTATTCGAGCGGCGTCACCACGGAGAGCTACCTGCGCGGCGTCCAGGTGACGGATTCCAACGGCGAGGTCACTTTCACCACGATCTACCCGGCCTGCTACTCCGGCCGCTGGCCGCACATCCATTTCGAGGTGTTCAAGGGCGGGCTCACCTCGGCCGCCACGGGCCGCACCGCCACGCTGATCTCCCAGCTCGCGATGCCGGCGGCGATCAATACCGCGGTGTTCAACGGCAGCTCGCTATACAGCGCCAGCATCTCGAACTATTCGAACATCTCGCTCAAGTCGGACAATGTGTTCGGCGACAACACCGATGCGCAGATCGCCCAGATGACGCCGACCATCACCGGCAGCGTCAGCAGCGGCTACACTGGCAGCGCCACGATCGGTATCTGACGTGGCGGTGCCCGCCACCGTCGCCGCCTGGGAGCGCGCGCGATTTTCTTCGGGTCGAAGGTCGAGGATCGCGTTTTGCACTCTCATCGTGGCGGCGGTGGCGGCTTTCCTGCTTTTCAATCGGTTGGGAGAGATTCGTCATCCGATCTGGGATGAGGCCTACAACCTGCCGACCGCCGCCCGCTTCGAGGCAGGGCGCGCGCAATTCGCCTCGCATCCGCCCCTGGGTCTGATGCTGATCGCGGCGGGCGACCGCCTCAGCGGCTTGAACGCGGGCGTCGACCAGCGCGCCCTGGCCGCGGTCAAGGCGATCCGGTCGGAAGACATGCCGCCCGGCTACGACTATCGGGGCCCGCGCCTGGCCTCGGCGCTGTTCGGGACGCTGGGCGCCGCGCTGTTCTTCCTGCTGATGGTCGAGCTGACTCGAAGCGCGGGCGCGGCCTTGGCGCTGAGCACGCTCTATCTGTGCGATACGGCGCTGCTCGCGCAGTTCCGGGCCGCGCATCTCGACGCCTTCCAACTGGCCTTTGCCCTGGCCGCCATGCTCTGCGCGGCGCGGATGCATTCGGCGCGTTCAGCGCGTTCAGGCCTGGGATGGGCACTGGGCTTCGGTTGCGCCGCGGCCTGTGCGGCCCTGGTGCGCGCGAACGGCGTCGTTCTGTTCGTCATGGCGCCCTTCGCCGTCTGGCCCCTGCTCGGCGCAAGGGAATGGTGCGCCGCCGCGGTGCGGACCTTGGCGATCGGGGGAGGGGCGGCGATCGCCTTGGCCGTGGTCGCCGCGAGCTACGTCCTGCTGTCGCGGGAGCCGCCCGCAGCGGAGACGGTCGCCGGGGCGCAAGACGGCCGGTTCGTTTCCGCAGCGCACAAGACCGCGTTGGAGAGCGGCGATTGGTCGGTCGGCTCGGTGGTTGCCGCGTCGCGGGACTACGCCGCCTATATGCGCGCCGATCTCGAGGCCATCCCCAGGCGCGATCCCAACGGCTCCCATCCGCTCGGCTGGCTGATCGGGAAAGGCGCGATCCTCTATCGCTGGGACGCCTCATCGACGAGCTTTCGCGTCCTCGCGCTCGTGCCCAACCATGCCGCCTGGCTGCTTTCGCTCCTTGGCGTCGTCTGGACGGCGATCCGGTGCCTCAGGCGCCGTGATGCGCTCCGGCTGATGCTCCTGGCGGGCTGGGCGGCGGCGATGGGCGTGCTGGCGTGGCTCGATCACCTCCGCGTCCTCTATGTATACCACTACTTCATCCCGCTCCTGATCGGCCACGCCTTGCTGGCCCTGGCCTGGCGGGAAGCCCGGTTTTCGCAACGGCCGGCCCAGGTCGGCCTGGCGGCGATCGCCCTGTCGTTCGCCGCGGCCGCTCCGCTGGCGCTTCACCAGGACACTGGACGGTGGCGCTGCGAGCTGTTCCTGCCGCAATGTCCCTGAGAGTGGGAAGCGCGCCGTAGCCTTCGCAGGGTCCTTGCTGCGATATAGTTAGTTAGTTATATAATTATTATGCAGCCCGCTCACATGCAGAGGGAAATGGCCCAGAAGCTGCCGCTGGTGACGCGCGGCTGGCATCAGCTTGCGGATGCGGCGCTGGCGGAGTTCCGCGTCTCCAACTCGATGGCCTGGTGTCTGATCTACCTGGACCGGCTCGGGTCCGAGGCGCGGCAGATCGATCTGGCCCAGGCGATCGGGGTCAGCCAGCCCTCGACCGTCCACATCCTCAACCAGCTCGAGGCCGCGGGGCTGGTCGAGCGGGTGCCCCATCCCGAGGATCGGCGCTCCAACCGTGTCGTGCTCACCGCGTCCGGGCGTGAGCTGATGGCCAAGATCGAGACGCGGCTGGGCGCGCTGCGGCGCGAGCTGTTCGCCGGGATGCCGGACGCCGAGGTCGAGAGTGCGCTGCGCCTGCTCGACCGGCTTGCCGGCCGGATCGCGGAACGGCGGAGCGGTTCGGGCTGCCGGCGGCTGTGTTCTCGCTGAAATGCCTCGCCGCCGGGCTGCTCGCGCTCTACATCTCGCTGAGCATCGGACTGGAGCGGCCCTACTGGGCTTTCCTGACCTCCTACGTCGTGGCCCAGCCGCTGGCCGGCGCGGTCATCTCCAAGGCTGCCTTCCGCCTCATCGGCACCATGGTCGGGGCCGTGGTCGCCGTGGCAATCGTGCCGCCGCTGGTCGACGCGCCCGAACTGCTTTCGCTGGCCTTCGCGGCCTGGCTGGGGCTCTGCGTCTTCGTCTCGCAGCTCGACCGGACGCCGCGCTCCTACATGTTCGTCCTTGCCGGCTACAGCGCCTGCATCATCGGCCTGCCCAGCGTCGACGCGCCCGGTGCGGTCTTCACCGTCGCCGCGCTGCGGGTGCAGGAAATCAGCATCGGCATCCTCTGCGGCAGCCTGGTCCACGGCGTGGTCCTGCCCGGCTCGATCACCGACCTGCTGCTGTCGCGCGTCACCGGGATATTGCGCGATGCGGAACGCTGGTCGCGCGACGCGATCTCGCCCGAGCCGGTCGCCGCGCTGGAGGCGGAGCGCCGCCGGTTGGCCCAGGACGTCACCGAGCTGCACCAGCTTTCGATCCACCTGCCCTTCGACATCTCCCGCCAGGCGCCGCGCGTGCGCACGGTGAGGGCCTTGCAGGACCAGCTTTCCCTGCTGCTGCCGCTCGGCGCGGCGGTGCAGGACCGGCTGGAGACCTTCCGGCGCGAGGGCGGCCGCGTCTCGCGCCCGGTGGCGGACCTGATCGCCGACACCCGCGCCTGGCTGGAGGCTCCGGGCGAGGACCGTGCGGCGCGGAGCGCAACGGCCGACGCCCTGATCGCCCGCTGCGCCACGCTGGAGCCCGCGGCGGACCCCGGCATGGACTGGCGCGCGATGCTGCGCCTGAGCCTGCTGGCGCGGCTCGCCACGCTGATCGCGGTCCACCGCGACTGTCGCGACCTGTT
>CALLNA010000062.1 GCA_938005655.1 uncultured Novosphingobium sp. | reverse complement strand
AGCGATCATCCGCTATGCCTCGCACCATGACAGAACAGCGCCCCTCCCCCCGCCGCTCCGCGCTTCGCGCCGGGCTCGTCGTCCCCCTGCTGGGCGCTCTTGCCGCGATCGGCCTGGCGACGGGCGCGCAGGCGGGCGATCATCAGGAAAAGGCCCGCGAGTTGGCGGCGATCCGCGCCGCGGTCCAGCGCGGCGAGCTGCTGCCCCTGCCGCGCATCATGGCGCTGGCCCAGGCCCGCGTTTCCGGCGACATCGTGAAAACCGAGCTGGAATCCAAGCGAGGGCAGTTGATCTACGAGGTGAAAATCCTCACCCGGAACGGCAGGGTGCAAGAGGTGAAGCTGGATGCGCGCACGGGCCGCGTCCTGCGTGTCGAGGACGATTGATGCGGGTTCTGGTGGTCGAGGACGATCCGGTCGTCGGGCCGGATTTGGCGCAGGCCCTGACCGAGGCCGGCTTCGTCGTCGATCTCTCCCGCGACGGTGAGGATGCCTGGTATCGCGGCGATGTCGAGGACTATGCGCTGGCCGTGCTCGATCTCGGCCTGCCGAAGCTCGACGGCCTCAGCGTGCTCAAGCGGTGGCGCGCCGAGGGGCGCGACTTTCCCGTGCTGATCCTCAGCGCCCGGAGCGACTGGACCGAGAAGGTGGAAGGCATCCAGGCCGGCGCGGACGACTACGTCGGCAAGCCCTTCGCGATGGGCGAGCTGGTCGCCCGCGTTCGCGGCCTCGTCCGCCGGGCAGCGGGCCATGCCTCGCCCCTGGTGGCCGTCGGCCGGGTGACGCTCGATACCGGCAGGATGACCGCGACCGTCGACGACAGCCCCGTGCGCCTGTCGCCGCTCGAATATCGCTTCCTCGACCTGCTGGCGCACCGTCCCGGCCGCTTCCTCGCCGCAACCGAGATCGCCGAGCACCTCCACGGCACCGACGACGCGGCGGATGCCAATGCGATCGAGGCCCTGGTGCTGCGGCTGCGCCGTAAGGTCGGACCGGAGGTGATCGAGAGCAGGCGCGGCTTCGGCTACATGATCGCGGGATCGTGATCCGGGATTCCCTCCGGCTCCGCTTGCTGGCGGCGGCGGCCGTGGCGATCCTCGCGGCGCTCGCGCTGGCGGGCGCCGGCATGGGCTGGTTCTTCGAGCGTCATATCGAGCAGCGCGAGGTCGACGCCCTGATCCGCGACGGCAAGCTGATCGCGAGCGACCTGCGCGTCGATCCCGCCGGGGCGCCGGTCGCGGACGCCCGCCCCGGCGACGACCGCTATGGCGAGGCGGGCAGCGGCCTCTATTGGCAGCTCACCTCCAGCAAGGGCAGCGCCCATTCGGATTCGCTGTGGGACCAGAGCCTTCCCCTGCCGCGCGGCGCCGACCGCGCGGACTGGCGGGCGCGCCATGCGCCGGGGCCGTTCGGCAAGTCGCTCCTGATCGTGGAGCGCCCGATCGTGCCGGAACATGCCGCCGAGCCGGTGCTGGTGCAGGTGGCGACCGACGACGCCCCCTTCCATGCCGCGCGCCGCGAGTTCAACCGGGAAGCCGCGCTGTCGCTGGGCCTGCTCTGGCTGTTCCTGCTGATCGCGGCCTATGTCCAGGTAACGCTGGGCTTGCGGCCGCTCGCGGCGGTGCGCCGGCAGATCGGCGCGCTCCGGGGCAATCCGGCGGCGCGCCTGCCGGACGGCCATCCGCGCGAGATCGCGCCGCTGGCCGAGGCGATCAATGCGCTCGCCGATGCGCGCGAGGCCGATCTCGGCCGCGCCCGCAAGCGGGCCGGCGATCTCGCCCACAGCCTGAAGACCCCTCTCGCTGCCCTTGCCGCGCAGAGCCGGCGCGCGCGCGAGCAAGGCGCGGACGAGGCGGCGGACGGCCTCGACCAGGCGCTCGCCGCCATGCGCGCGACGCTCGAGACCGAGCTGGCCCGCACCCGCGCGGCGGCCGCGCGCGAGGCCGGACGGAGCAATGCCGCCGACATCGAGACGCGGATCGAGAGCATCGTCGCCGTGATCGAGCGTACCGAGGCGGGCGAACGGCTGATCTTCGACGTGCAGGTGCCCGAGAACCTCCACGTCCCGGTCGCGGGCGACGACCTGACCGAGCTGCTCGGTGCGCTGATCGAGAACGCCGCCCGCCACGCCCGCCACCGCGTCCGCGTGTCCGGCGGCGTGGATCAGGCCCGGTGCCGGCTGTGCGTGGAGGACGACGGCCCCGGCCTCGGCCGCGAATCCTCCGAAGCCGTGCTGGCGCGCGGCAGCAGGCTCGACGAGGCCGGACCGGGGCACGGCCTGGGCCTAGCCATCGTCAGCGACCTCATGCAGGCGACCGGCGGGGAGATCGCGCTCGGCCGCTCGGCTCTGGGCGGCCTTGCCGCCAGCCTGACATGGACGGTCACGCAGCAGGACGCGCTGCCCCGCAAGGGCCGCCTCCTGCGCTGGCTGACGCGACGCTGACGGCGCCCGTGAAATAGCCGTCAGCCAGCCTCCGCTACCGGGCTCCCCAACAGAGGGAGCAGCTCATGCGCGGATACATTCAAGGCGGTCTTCTTGTCATCGCGGCCGGGGCGGCCAGCCCGGCGCTCGCGGGCCCGTTCACCGTCAGCTCGCCCGGCGCGGCGACGCAGGCGAAGATCAAGATCGAGGCGGAGCTGAAGGACACGCCGGGCAAGGACACCCTGATCCTGCCCAAGCTGGAATTGACCCTGCCGGTCGCGCGCAGGCTGAATGTCGCGATCAAGGGGCACGTCCGCACGATCGACAAGGCCGGCGCGCCCACCGAAACCGGCTTCGGCGACGTCGAGCTGAAGGCCAAGTGGAACTTCCTGCAAGCAGGCGAAGGCCGCCTTGCGCTGGCGATCGAGCCCGCCCTGTCGCTGCCCACGGGGGATCATCGCCGGGGTCTGGGCGAAGGCCGTGCCGGGATCGCCCTGCCCCTGATCCTGGGATACAAGACCGGCGCCTGGGAGTTCGGCGGAGAGATCGGCTACGAGCACGTGTTCGGCTCCCCCGATCACGAAGGCTATGCCGGGATACTCGCCATGCGGCGGATCACGCCCCGCCTGCGCCTGGGCGCGGAACTGGTGGTCGAGGCCGAGGACATGGACTTCGCCCGGCTCGACACCCGCATGAGCGCCGGCTTCAAGCTCAGGATCGGCAAGAACAGCGAGTTGCAGGGCCTCGCCGGACGAACGCTCCACACCGCCGACCATCAGCCGGCGAACCGCTTCAAGATCGCTTACGAGATCAAATGGTAGCGCCGCTCGCGCGTGAACGGGCAGGCTCTCGACGACCTGCGTTCAGAACCGCAAGCTGACGCTGCCCTTGACGGCATGGTCGTGGCCCTGGTCGCCGATCATGCCGGAGTAGCGGGCCCAGAAGGCGAGGCCCGGGCTCGCCTGGAAGGTGAACCCGCCCTCCATCACCCCGGCCTCGCGCGAATAGGGCACGCCCGCGATCCCGAAGCCGCTCCCCCCGGCCAGCCGCAGCGTGTCGACCGGCACGGGCGCGCCGAAGGCGTGCTGCCAGCCGATCCGCGCGTCGACCGAGAGCTTGCCCGCGACCGGGGTCGCGAGGTGCAGGCCGAGCGTGGTGGTGGTGCGCGTCTCGTTGGTCGCATCGCCACGCAGAGCCGCCGCCCCGCCGCTCTCGGCGAAGGCGTCGGTTCGCAGGTCGACCACGGCGACGCGGGCGAAGGGCTCGACCGTCCCGCCGCCGAGGGCCACGCGATAGCCGATCTCGCCGAAGCCCTGGAGGATCGTGCCGCCGTAGCGTGCCCTCAGCCGGTCGGTGAAGCCGGCGAAGGCCGCGCTGCGGTCGGTCCTCGCCGAGACATGGGCATAGCCCGCGCCCAGCGAGAGCCGCAGCGCGCCGTAGTTGGCCCCGGCGTAGATCAGCCCTTGCGTCAGATCGGCCTCGCCGTTGCTGAGCCGCGCGGGCAGGTCGAGCGCATGGTGGCTGTAGCCGCCGGCCACGCCCACCCGCCAGTTGCCTCCAAGCGCCGTATCCAGCCCCATGAAGAAGCCCGAGGCGGCGCGGCCGAGCCGGGCGGCGTTGCCGTCGCCGCGGCTCTGGCCCCAGTCGCCGAAGCCGTCGGCCCAGAGGGCGAGGCCGGGCTCGCCCGCGCGCTCCAGCCGGTGCAGCACCGCCTCGCGAGCATAGCGGCTGTCCTCGAACAGCACCGTGCGCAGCGAGGGGTGGATCTCGCCGGAAATCGCGTCGAAAGCGGCCCGTGCGCCCGCGGCGTCGAGGCTCAGCACGGCGTCATAGACCGCGCCCGCGTTTACCGACTGGAGCATGCGCCCCGCCGCGCGCTCGTTCGGCGTGCCGCCGACCGCATCGAGGTCGATCGAATTGCGGGTCAGGGTCAGGAGGATGCTGTTCGCCGTGCGTTGCAGCGAGGACGTCAGGAAGGCGAGGTTGCTGGTCACGCCGTCGAATCCGGCCCCGCCGACCCCGCCCGCAGCGGTCAGGATCGTGTACTGGGTGGAGAGAGCGTAGGTGCCGTTCTGGGCGAGCACCTGCACCGTGCCGCCGTTGACCGTGGCCGTGCCGCTCACGGCGAGGCGATCGGCTTGGCCGGCGTTGTTGGCCTCGACCTCATAGATCGAGCCCGGGGCGAAGGTCACGCTCGCCGCCGAGAGCGTGGCGATGCCGCCGCCCGGCGCGATCGTGCCACCTGAGGCGATCGAGACCGCCCCGGCGGTGCCGACGCCCTGCAACCGCGCGCCCGACGCGACCGTCAGGCTCCCGCCGAGCGCGCCCGCGAGATCGAGCGTGCCCGCCTCGACCGTCCCCGTCCCGGCGAAGCCGCCCGACATGCCGGAGAGGACGAGCGCGCCCGTCCCCCGCTTGGCAAAGGCCCCGTCGCCCGCGATCGTCCCGGCGAAGGTCGAGCTGTCCGAGCGGTCGATGGCGAAGGTCGCGCCGGACGAGACGGTAACGTCGCCAGCAATCGAGCCGCCGTTGAGGCTCAGCGTCCCCTCGGTGACGGACGTGCTCCCGGAATAGGTGTTCGTGCCGGTCAGGACCAGCGTGCCCGCGCCGCTCTTGGCGATGCCGCCGGTGCCACCGATCGGCGCCGCGATGCGCGCGGTCGTGGCCTGCGCGCCGCCCTGCTCGGTCGCGATCAGGGCCGGGCCGCCGGTCGTGACCAAGCCGCCGCCGGTTCCCGCGTTGAAGGTATAGTCGGCCCCGTCGAGGAAGCGCAGGCCGGTGAAGGTCTGCGCCCCTTCGACGGTGACGGTGGCAGGGCCCGCCGCGGTGAAGACGGCGTTCTGGCTCGCCCAGGCGGCGTTGATCGTGCCTGAGGCATTGGTCCAGTTGGTGTTCGCCGCGTTCCACACGCCCGATCCGCCGCGCCCGTTGGCGACGCCGCCCGGCGTCTGGTTCGCGCCGTCCCAATATTGCGCTCCGGCGCCGGGCAGGACGACCAGGTCGACCTGCCCCGGGGTGCCGGCGTCGATGTCCCAGTCGCCGGGATTGAAGCCCGCCGGCACCGCATTGACCACCAGCCCGTTGTTGGTCAGCGCCCCGCCATAGTCGAACAGGCGATAGGTGCCGAGGTCCAGGCCCCCGGCATTGAAGATGTTGAGCCGGCCGTCGAAGGTCAGCGCGCCATTCACCTTGAACAGCGCCGAGGTCGAGGGCGCGCCGAGGGAGACATCGACGTTGGAGGTGTCGTTCAGGGCGAGCGCGTTGAAGGTCAGGACCTGGCCGGCCCGCCCGGCGATCGTGCCGCCGTCGGCGACGCTCGTCGCCCCCGCGATCGTTCCCGTGCCCTTCAGCGTCCCTCCGCCCGCAACCGCGAGGGTCGGGCTGGTCAGCGTGCCGTTCACGGTCAGCGCGCCGCTCTGGACCGTGGCGCCGGTCGAGAAGGTCCCGGCGCCGGTCAGGGTCCAGGCGCTGCCTTGCAGTGAGAGCGTCTCGAAGGCGAGGAACTTGGAGATGTCCTCGGTCCCAGTGCCGAGCAGGACGAGGTTGTCCGTGCCGGTGCCGCCCTGGACCTGGCCGATCAGGACCGAGCCGGTGTCGAGGTTGAGAGTGCGGGTATAGTTGCCCGCGAAGTTGATCGCCCGCACCGCGCCCTGGATCGTGCCGCTGTTGGTCAGGACCGCGTCGCGCGCGGTATAGAAGCCCTCCCCGCTCGCCGACCTGATCGTGCCGGAGTTGACGAAGGTGCCGCCGCCCGTCGCCTCGACCGCGCGGGAGCCGGCATTGCTGCCGGTGGTTTCGATCAGGCCGGCGTTGGCGAAGGTCAGCGGCGCGCTCCCGCTCGTATAGACGCCGTTGTAGCCGCCGCGGATGATGCCGCCCGCATTGTTGGTCAGCGTGCTCGCCCCGCCTTGCAGCAGCACGCCGGTCGAGTAGTTGCCCTGGGCGAGGTTCTCGATCGTGCCCGAATTGACCAGGGTGCGCGAGGCGCCCTGGCCGATGCTCACCGCGTTGCCCGTGTTGTTGGCGGTGATCTTCCCCCCGGCCAGGTTGGTGACGGTGCCGCCGTACAGCAGCGCCACCAGATCGGCGATCGTGCCAGTCTGGGTGATCGTGCCGGCGTTGGTCACGGTCCCCGCGCCGCCGCTGGACTTGCCGAGGATGATCGCGCTCTGGCTGGCCGCGATCGTCGCCCCGGCCTTGTTGTCGACCGCGCCGCCGCCGGTCAGGGAGATCGCATTGGCGACGCCGGTCGCGGCAATCGAGCCGTAGTTGATCACCGACGAGTTGGCGAAATCGAGCTGGACGGCATTGGCGTAGGACGAGGAGACCGAACCGCGGTTGGTCAGGGTCCAGGCCGAGGTCGTCGCGCTGATGGCCTTGCTCAGGCTCGCGTTGGTCACGCTGACGCCCGCCGATACCTCCGCCGTGCTCCCCGTCTGCGTGTCGAGATTGACCCCGGTCGTGACGTCCGAGCCGATCGTCACGTCCTGCCCCCAGGCCGCGCTCCCGGCGCCGAGCGCCGCGGCGGCCGTCGCCGCCAGCCACGCCGCGTGGCGCTTCCGCCAAACCCGGCCGCGCGCCTCGCGGAGCCGACCATCCTGCCGATTGCCCATTCCTACGCCCCCTGTTTGCAGCCCGGCAAGCGGCCCTCGAGGCGCCGGCCGGTCGGTTGAGACCTTCTGTCCCTGCAAAAAGACGGCTGACTATGTTTCACAGGACGCGCGGCCTGTCTCCACCCCGGATTGGGGGGATTTCCGCTTTTTCCCATGCGGTTCAGCGGTTGACTCGGCCCGGCCGGACGCGAAAATTCCCCGTCGCTCGTCGCGAAAAGGGGAATGACGATGGGACCGTCCGCCGTCACGGACACCGAATTCGCCGCCAGCCTCTCCGAGGTCATCGGGCTCGTCTACGATTGCGCGCTCGATCCGGGGCGCTGGCCGCTCGCGCTCGCCGCCGTCAGCGCCTTCATCGGCGGCAACCGCGTGCGCCTGTTCCTGTTCAACGCCGATCCCGCGCAGCCCGGCGACGGCGAGAGCATCGGCGTCGACCGGGACTTCAACCGCGCCTTCGACCAGGATGCCGAGACGCTGGCCAGCATCAAGTACGGGTTCGTGGTTGCCGAGATGGACCGGGCCATGACGCTCGCCGAAATCCTCGGCGTCTCGGGCGGGCGCGACGTCAACGGACGCCTGCCCTACGACAACCGCTTCTGGCGGGAATGGATGGAGCCGCGCGGGGCGCACGACGCGCTCGCCGTGCTGACCTTCAAGGCGGCCGAGCGCTTCGGCGGGCTGGCCATGACCCGCTCCGCGCCCCTGCCGCCCTTCGGCGCGGACGACAAGCGCCGCATGGAGCTGATCGCGCCCCACGTCCGGCGCGCGCTCACCATCTCCGACCTGATCGGCCGGCGCGCGCTGGCGGGCGCGCGCTTCGCCGAGGTCGTCGACGCCCTCGCCACCCCGATCGTGATCGTCGACCGTTCGGGCCGGATCGACCACGCCAACCCCGCAGCGGCGCGGTTGATCGAGGCCAAGGCCATCCCCCTACAGGACGGCATGCTGCCCATGGCGGCCGCCGAAACATCGCAGACGGTCGCCCTGCGCGACCGGCAGGGAATGAGCCTGATCGCCACCGTCCTGCCGCTCGGGTCCTCGGGCGGCGGCGGCGAAGGCGACGCGGCGGTCTTCTTCCACGCGGCGGGAGAGCCCGCGCAACTGCCCGGCGAAGCGTTCGCCCGGCTCTATGGCCTGACGGGCACCGAGCTGCGCATCGCCCTGCTGCTGGCCGAGGGGCAGGACGTCGCCGAGATCGCCGCCGTGCTCGGCAGCGCCCCCGACACCGTCCGCTGGCACCTCAAGAACCTGCGCGCCAAGACCGGCTGCTCGCGCATCGGCGACGTGGCGATGCTCGCGCTGCGGGCCAGCTCGCCCGTGCTGGCCAACAGGTCCGGAGCGGAGCGCAGGATCGGCTGACGGCAGCCGCGCCGGAAGGCATCGCCAGATCGATGCGCCCCGGCGGGCCGTTTAAGCCTTGCGCTATTCCGAAGCCGGCTGAGTGTTGCTCGGGTTCCTGGCGGTGTCGGGACGCCCCCGCGGGCGCTCGCCGTGCGAACCGTCGCGGTCCCTGTTCCGCGCCTCGGGTGCATCGCTGTGGGGGCTCCTGCCCGTCTCCTTGGGCGCGGGGGACGGCGTATTGCCCGGGCTTGCTTCCCGCCCGTTTGCCCCAGCCTCGCGCCGGTCACCCGGCGCCGCATCGTGCCTGGAGCCCGGGCGAGCATCGGGCGTCGCCCCTGAGCGGCCCGGCCGCCCACGCTCGATCCGGTCGGGCCGCTCGGACGCGCTTCTCGCCGCCTGCCTGTGATCGTCGCTCGATTGGCGGACGAGCTGCTCGCTTTCCCGGCGATGCGATTGATCGACCTCGACCGGCCGCCCCCGGCCATCGTAGCCGCGCTGCATGCGGCCGGCCGAATAGGCATAGCTGCGATCCCCCTCCTGCACTAGGAAGGGCGCGGCCTCGCCGGCCCGGAAATAGGAAATCCGCCGGCCATCGCGCGAAGCGGTGCGGATGATCTGCCCGTTCCTGCGCCAGGCCCAGCCGCCGTCATAGGGCACGCGCTCGACATCGCTGGCCTCGCTGATCGTCTTGGCAACCGCAGCGGCCTGGACCAGCGGCGCCGCCTCGGCCGACTTGGTGTCGGCGGGGACCGGCACTTCGGCGACGGCTGGGGCGGCCGCAGGCGCTTCGGTCGTATCGGCCTGATCGCTGGCATCCTCGCTCGGGGCGAGACCAGTATCCTCTGCCGCCGGAGACGCGGCCTCCTCGCCGCTGCCCGCATCCGGGTTCCGGTTGCAGCCCGCGACCGAAAGCAGACTGAGTGCCGCGGCACTGGTAAGTATCCAATAAGGCTTCATTTTTTATCTCTTTCAAGGGTTCCGGCGCTGCACGGGTGCGGCAAACCATACGCCCGCCATGGATATTTGTTCCCCCTTTTGAGACGACGATGACCGGGAATCCGATGAACTCGCCGGGGGGCAGAAATGGCCGCCCTCGCCCACATCCTTCTTGCCAAAACTCTTTGCCGCACCGCACAACAAGCCATGCGCATCGCCATCGTCGATGAAAGCGCCGCCCGCGCGTCGGTGATCCAGGAGGGCCTGGCCCTGCTGGACGATTGCGAGGTCTTCGTGCTCACCGAGCGCCGGGGGCTGGTCGCGCGGATCGGCGAGATCGCGCCCGACATCGTGTTGATCGACCTCGGTAATCCCTCGCGCGACGTGCTGGAGGAATACTTCGCCGTCAGCCGCGTGCTGGCCCGGCCGATCGCGATGTTCGTCGACGAGAGCGACGACGAGGCGATCGCCGCCTCGATCGACGCGGGGGTTTCGGCCTATGTCGTCGACGGGCTCGCAGCGAACCGGATCAAGCCGCTGATCGACGTCGCGGTACGCCGGTTCAACGCCTTCGCCCGGCTCCAGGCGGACCTCGCCGAGGCGCGCGGCCAGCTTGCCGAGCGCGAGACGATCGACCGGGCCAAGCGCATCCTGATGGACAGCCGCAGTCTGCCCGAGCCCAAGGCCTATGCCGAGATGCGCAAGGCGGCGATGGACCAGGGCCGCAAGATCGCGGAGATCGCAAACGCGATCGTTACCGCGCACAAGCTGATGGGAGGAAAATGATGGCCGAGGAGCTGACGATCGGCTTCCTCCCGCTGGTCGACGCCTGCTTGCCGATCCTGGCGCGCGAGCACGGCTTCGCCGAGGAGGAAGGCGTCTCGCTGCGGCTGGTCCGGGATGTGAGCTGGGCGACCGTGCTCGACCGGCTGCTCTACGGCCACAGCGACGCGGCGCACCTGGTGGCGCCGCTGGCCATCGCCACGACCCTGGGCCGGGGCCGCCCGGCGCAGCCGCTGTCGGTGCCCTTCGTGCTCGGGCTGAACGGCAACGCAATCACCCTCGCCCCCGGCATCGCCCGGCAGGTCTGCACGCCGGGCAAGCTCGGTGATCCGGCCACGGTCGGCGCCAAGCTGGCCGAGGTGGTCCGCGAGCGTTCCGCCGCCGGGCGCCCGCTCCGCTTCGGCGTGGTCCATCGCTATTCCAGCCATAACTACATGCTGCGCTACTGGCTGGCCGCCTGCGGCATCCGGCCCGACCGCGACGTCGAGACCGTGACCGTGCCGCCGCCGTTCTGCGCCGACGCGCTCGAAACCGGCGAGGTCGACGGCATCTGCGTCGGCGAGCCGTGGAACAGCGTCGCGGTCGAGCGCGGCGTTGGGGAGATCGTGCTGGCGACCGCGCAGATCTGGCGGCGCGGGGTGGAGAAGGTGCTGGCCCTGCGCGAGCCGGTGCTGGCCGAGAAGCGCGCCGCCGTGGAGCGGCTGATCCGCGCCCTGTGCCGCGCCGGCCGGCACTTCGTCGACCCGGCGAACGCAGAAGCCAATGCCGCGATCCTCGCCCGCGCCGACTATCTCGACGGCGATCCCGTGCTGATCCGCCGCGCGATCTCCGACCGCCTCCTGCTCGCGCGCGGCGGCGAGGTCGTCCGCTTTCCCGACTTCATGTTCCAGTACCGCGAGGCGGCGAACTTCCCCTGGGTCAGCCAGGCCGAATGGCTCTACACCCAGATGGTGCGCTGGGACCGCCTGGCCTTCGATCCCGCCGACGCAGCCAGGGCCGCCCTTGTCTTCCGTCCGGACGTGTACCGCAGCGCCCTCATCGGCACCGACGAACCGCTGCCCGGCGCCAGCTCCAAGGTCGAAGGCAGCCTGCATCAGAAGACCGCGGTCGGCACGCAGCAGGGCCATATGATCCTGGAAAGCAACCGTTTCTTCGACGGGCGCACCTTCGATCCGGCCCATCTTGCCGACTACGTCGCGGCGCTGGCGCAGGACGACTGATGCTGCACCGCAAAATTTCCTTGCCGCATCGCACGCGAATCGGTTAGCCTTCCTCCAGCCGAGCCGGTCGCCGCCCAAGGAAGGGCGGCATCACAGCGCCGCCGCCCGGCTTCATTCTGAAACACCGCGTGGCAACGTCGCCGCCCGAATCCGGTCTTCCGCAAGGACCGGGGTCGAGGCGGCTTTTTTGCGTCGTCGCGTCAGCTCGAAGGGACATCACGATGAATACCCTCGCCATGCCGCGCCCCGCCGTTCGGAGGGCTTCGGAAGACGGCGGCGCCGCCGCGAAATCGGGCTTCTGGCAGGCCGGCCACCGGCCGACGCTGTTCGCCGCCTTCCTCTATTTCGACGTCGCCTTCATGGTCTGGGTCCTGCTCGGGCCGCTCGCGCCGATCATCTCGCAGCAGCTCGGGCTCGATCCCGCGCAGAAGGGCCTGATGGTCGCCGTGCCGACGCTCGCCGGCGCGGTCCTGCGCCTGGTCAACGGCCTGCTCGGCGACAGGATCGGGCCCAAGCGGACCGGCGCGATCAACCAACTCATCGTCATCGTCGGCCTCGCCGCCGCCTGGCACTTCGGCGTGTCGAGCTTCGCCGGCACGCTCGCGGTCGGCGTCATCCTCGGCTTCGCCGGGGCGAGCTTCGCGGTGGCCCTGCCGCTCGCCAGCCGCTGGTATCCGCCTGAGCACCAGGGCAAGGCCATGGGCATCGCCGGCATGGGCAATTCCGGCACCGTCCTGGCCGCGCTGTTCGCGCCGCTGCTCGCCAGGACCTTCGGCTGGAACAACGTCCTGGGCCTGGCGCTGATCCCGCTGGTCGCGGTCTTCGCCTTCTACATGGTCGCCGCGAAGGACAGCCCGGCCCAGCCCGCGCCCAAGCCGCTGTCGGCCTATGCCGCCGTGCTCAAGGAGCAGGACGCCTGGTGGTTCATGCTGTTCTACTTCGTCACCTTCGGCGGCTTCGTCGGCCTCTCCAGTTCGCTGCCGACCTATTATGCCGATACCTTCGGGCTGACGCCGGTGGTCGCCGGCTACTGCACCGCCGCCTGCGTCTTCATCGGCTCGCTGCTGCGGCCGGTGGGCGGGGCCCTTGCCGATCGGTTCGGCGGCGTGAGGACGCTGACGGCGGTCTATTCGCTCGCCGCCCTGGTCCTGGCCTGCATCGCCGCCGGCACCGTTTCGCTGGGGCTGACCGTGGCGCTGTTCCTCGCCGCCATGGGCATCCTCGGCATGGGCAACGGCGCGGTGTTCCAGCTCGTGCCGCAGCGCTTCCGCGAGGAGATCGGGGTGATGACCGGGCTGGTCGGCTTCGGCGGCGGCCTGGGCGGGTTCTACCTCGCCTCCTCGCTGGGCCTCGCCAAGAAGCTGACGGGCAGCGCCGCGCCGGGCTTCCTGGTCTTCGCCGCCCTCGCGGTGATCGCGCTGGTCGGCCTGACGCTGGTCAAGGCCCGCTGGCGGAGCACCTGGGGCGCCGCCAAGGCGGGCGTCCGCATCTGAACCTTCGGACAAGCCCCCTCATGCTGCACCGCAAAATAACCGCTTGCCCGCGAGGGGGCGAATCGGTTAGCTAATTCCCGAAAGCAGCCCGCGCCGTCCAATGGCGGACGATTCCAGCGCAGCCGCATTTCGAACTGACAACGCGTGGCAACGAAGCCGCCCGAACTGGTCCCGCAAGGGGCCGATTCGAGGCGGCTTTTTCGTTGCGCGCGGCGGACATGGAGACACGACGTGAATGCGCCGATGAACTTCGAGAACCCCCGCCAGGAGGCCACCCGCGAAAGGCTGGTGGTGATCGGCAACGGTATGGCCGGCTGCCGCGCCGTGGAGGAGATCCTCGCCCGCGATCCCGATCGCTATTCGATCGCGATCTTCGGCGCCGAGCCCCGGGTGAACTACAACCGCATCATGCTCTCGCCGGTCCTCGCGGGCGAGAAGGCCTTCGCCGACATCGTCATCAACCCGGACGAATGGTATGCCGAAAACGGCATCGACCTGATCTCCGGCGATCCGGTCGAGCGGATCGACCGCACGACCCAGACGGTGATCGCCCGCTCGGGCCGGGTCGAGCCTTATGACCGGCTGCTGATCGCCACCGGCTCCGATCCCTTCATCATCCCCGTGCCGGGCGCCAACCTGCCGGGCGTTGTCACCTTCCGCGACCTCGATGACGTCGACAAGATGCTCGCCGCCGCCGAGAAAGGCGGGAATGCCGTGGTGATCGGCGGCGGCCTGCTCGGGCTCGAAGCCGCGCACGGGCTCAACCTGCGCGGCATGGCGGTGACAGTCATCCACCTGATGCCGACGCTGATGGAGCGCCAGCTCGACGAGGCCGCCGGCTACCTGCTCAAGTCCGAACTGGAGCGCCGCGGCCAGGCGGTGCTGACCGGCGCGGACACCGCCGAGATCGTCGAGCAGGACGGCCACGTCGCCGGAGTGCGGCTCAAGGACGGCCGCGAGATTCCCGCCGACATCGTGGTCATGGCGGTCCGCCTCCGCCCCCCCCCCGCCCCCCCCC
>CALLNA010000061.1 GCA_938005655.1 uncultured Novosphingobium sp. | reverse complement strand
TCGGGTTCGGCATCAGGCCCTTGGGGCCGAGCACCTTGCCGAGGCGGCCGACGATGCCCATCATGTCGGGCGTCGCGATGACGCGGCCGTAGTCGAGGTTGCCGGCCTGCATGTCTTCCAGCAGGTCCTCGGCGCCGACCTTGTCGGCTCCGGCGTCGAGCGCCTTCTGGGCGTTGTCGCCGCGCGCGAAGACCGCGACCTTGACGTCCTTGCCGGTGCCCGAGGGCAGCGTGACCATGCCGCGGACCATCTGGTCGGCGTGGCGCGGATCGACGCCCAGGTTCAGCGCGACCTCGATGGTCTCGTCGAACTTGGCGCTGGCCAGGCCGCGCAGGGTCTGCAGCGCCTCGTCGACGCCGTAGAGCTTCTGGTTGTCGCCCAGCTTGGTGCCCAGGGCCTTCTGCTTCTTGGTCTGCTTCGCCATGGTCTTAGCCCTCCACAACCTGAAGGCCCATCGAACGGGCGGAACCTTCGATGATCTTGGTCGCCTGCTCGATGTCGTTGGCGTTGAGGTCCTTCATCTTGGCCTCGGCGATCTCGGCGAGCGCCGAGCGCTTGATCGTTCCGGCCGAGACCTTGCCCGGCTCCTTCGAGCCCGACTTGAGGTTGGCGGCCTTCTTGATGAGGAAGCTGGCCGGCGGCGTCTTGGTGACGAAGGTGAACGAACGGTCGGCATAGACGGTGATGACGGTGGGCAGCGGGATGCCCTTCTCCATCTCCTGCGTCGCGGCGTTGAACGCCTTGCAGAATTCCATGATGTTCACGCCGCGCTGACCGAGCGCGGGGCCGATCGGCGGAGACGGATTGGCGGTGCCGGCGGGCACCTGCAGCTTGATATAGCCTTCGATCTTCTTGGCCACGAGGGGCCTCCTTTCTTCCTGTCGCCCCCGCGAGGGGGCTCAGAGTGAGCGGTCAAGCAGGTCCCGAAGCCTTGGCCCAGGGACCCTCCCGCGCGGATTTCCGGTTGCCCGGAAGCGCGGGCCGATAGCGGCAAAGCGGCGCGATTGCAATGGCGGAGTGCCTGCTCGCACCGGCGGAACAAGCGGGACCCCGGGTCAAGTCCGGGGCGACGAATGAGGGATACTGATCGCGTCCACCACACCCTCGTCACCCCGGGCTTGACCCGGGGTCCCGCTTCCCTCCCACTCCCCGCGATGGACCAGGAGAATCTTGGCGGCTGGGTCTATATCATGGCCGACCGCTACCGCGGCACGATGTATATCGGCGTCACCGCCAACCTCCCGCAGCGTATCTTCCAGCACCGCGAGGGGACAGGCTCCGATTTCTGCGCGCGCTACGGCTTGTGCCGCCTGGTCTGGGCCGAGCGCGGCGAGACGATCCTCGACTGCATCGCCCACGAGAAGCGGATCAAGCGTTGGCGCCGGCAGTGGAAGTTCGACCTGATCGAAAAGGCCAACCCGGGTTGGAGCGATCTCTACGACCTGCTCGTCTGATCGGGGGCTGTGGAAGCGGGGAACTTACGTTCCTGACGCTCCACCTGCCCATCGTCATCCCGGGCTCGAACCGGGATCCCGCTTCTTCCTTCGCGGCGCTGCGCCTGAAAGAAAGCGGGGCCCCGGATCAAGTCCGGGGCGACGCATATGCTGAATGGTAGCGAGATGCCGGCCCGGTCCGCCTCAGCGGACCAGCTCGACTTCCTCGAAGCCCAGCTCGACCGGGGTGGCGCGGCCGAAGATCGAGACCGAGACCTTGACCCGGCTCTTGTCGAAGTCCAGCTCCTCCACCACACCGTTGAAGCTGGCGAAGGGACCGGCGTTGACCTTGACCGAATCGCCGATCTCGTAATCGACCACGACCTGCTTGCGCGGCTCGGCGGCGGCCTGCTCGCGGCTGCCGAAGTAGCGGGCGGCTTCGCGCTCCGAGATCGCCTGCGGCTTGCCGTTGGGGCCGAGGAAGCCCGTCACCTTCGGCGTGTTCTTGACGAGGTGGTAGACGTCGTCGTTCATCGCCAGCTTGGCGAGGACGTAGCCGGGCATGAACTTGCGCTCGACCTGGACCTTCTTGCCGCGCTTGACCTCGGTGATCGTCTCGGTCGGCACTTCGACCGCCTCGACGAGCTGCGACAGGCCCTTGCGCTCGGCCTCGGTGAGGATCGAATCGCGGACCTTGTTCTCGAAACCGGAATAGGCGTGGATGATGTACCAGCGGGCCATGTGTCTCTCTTAGTTATCCGGCCAGCGACAGCAGCAGTTTCACGATCTCGCCGAACAGCGAATCGACGCCCAGGAAGAACACCGCCAGGATCACCATCATGATCCCGACGAAGATCGCGGTGGTCACGGTCTCCTGGCGGGTGGGCCAGACGACCTTCGACGCTTCGGTGCGCACCTGGCGAATGAATTCGCCGGGGCTCGTCCTGGGCTTGGCTGCGCGCTCGTCCATCTTGCAAAAAATCCTTATCGCCTTTGACCACGGGGACAGCGCCGCCCCGGCGCCTGGGAGGCAACCGGGAGGGGCAGCGCGTTCTCCGATGTCGGAAGGACGGTGGGCACTTAGCCCTGGCGTTGCGGAATTGCAAGACGGACCGGCTTGCCCAGCCGCGCGAGCAGCGAGCCCTGGGTGCGGTAGATCACCTGGGCTCCGGCGGGCAGGCGGGCGGGCTCGACCTTGCCAACGTACCACAGGTAGTCGGCCATCCGGGCGGGCGCGAAGCGGGACAGGTCGACCGGCTGACCGGCGCGGTGGAAGACGCGGTGCGAGGGGTCGATGAAGCCCGGCCCGCCCTCGCGGAGCTGGAGCATATGGATGCCCGGCAGGGCGAAATGGGTGTTGACCAGCGCGTCGCGCCGCACCGTGGCGAAGCTCGGCAGGTGCTGGAGCGGGTCGATCCCCCAGGCGCTCCGCTCGACCAGGACCGCGCCGGCGACCCGGGCGCCCTCGGGCAGGCGGTCGACCACGGTGAGGATGCGGTCGGTCTCGCGCGAGGTCCTCACCCAGGCCTCGGTGGTCACGGCGAGGCGGCCGAGGAACAGCAGCGAGGCGAGCATCAGCAGCCAGCGCGGCCCGGCCTTGTCGATCGCCAGGCAGCCGATCATCAGCGCCACACCGATCAGCCGGTAGTCGGCATAGTCGCCGCCGCCGAAATGGCGCGGCATGACGACCGCGAGCAGGCCGAGCAGGACCGCCGCGATTCCCAGGCGGCCGTCGACCCGGCGCAGGACCAGGGCGATGCAGAAGACGAGCAGGATCAGGTAGAGGCTGTTGGTGTCGAGCGCGGCGTTCTGGTCGCGCATCGCCTGGAGGAAGATGCCGGTCTTGTAGACCAGCGGGGCCTTGCCGAAGTCGAGCGCGCCGCGCGTCGCGCCGCCGAGCAGCAGCACCGGCAGGACCGGCGGCAGCAGGGGCCAGGGGGCGAGGAAGGCGCTCAGGTCGCGGCGGCGGTGCAGCTCGTAGGTGAAGACCATCACGCCGAGGACGCCCCAGCCCGACATGTGGCAGAGCCAGATGAGCAGCGAGACCGGCACGAACAGCGCCCAGCGCCAGGGCCGGCCCTCGAGCTTCACCCACAGCGCGAAGGCGAACAGCGCGGCGGCGAGCGAGAGGCAGAAGTTGAGGAAGCCCATGCCGAGCGCCGGGGACCAGATCAGCGCCAGGGCGAGCAGCGCGCCCGCACCGACCCGGCGCCGCAGGGTCCACTCGACCGTCACCAGGCCGAGGCCGGTCAGGGCCGGGATCAGCGCGGTCATGATCCGCGCCCCCGCCTCCAGCCCGAACAGGCTGGCGAAGGGCCAGATCAGGATGTCCGCGCCGAGGTTGCCGTTCCAGCGCCAGTGGAACTCGTAATAGCGGGCGAGGAACGGGCTGCGCCCGCCGTCGAGCATGACGTGGTAGCGCGCGAGGTGCGAGGCGTAGTCGGTCATCTGCGGCACAGCGGCCACCAGCACCGGCAGCGAGGCCAGCAGCGCGAGGACCACGCCGTAGACCAGGCTCTCGCGGGGATTGGGGGTTCGGGTCAGGAAGTTGCCGGGGGAACGGCGCGCCGGACTCTGCTCAACTGCATCCATCGACGCGGCACCGCTCCCCGGCAGACTGGCGGAAGATGCTGGCAGGAGTGGAGGGATTCGAACCCCCGGCACTCGGTTTTGGAGACCGATGCTCTACCAACTGAGCTACACTCCTGCAGGCCCGCCGCCTCTATCCCCTGCCGCGCAGCATGGCAACGGGCAATTCCCTCGTGTGTGTGAGTTGCGTGTGGGGAGGTTTTTACCGGCATTGCTGCTATATCGTCCGGGATGCATTCGCCCTTTTCGCCCTCGGTCATCGATCCGGACATGCTGCTGCTCGGCTATCGCAGCGGCATCTTCCCGATGGCCGACGCGCGCGACGACCCCGAGATCTTTTGGGTCGAGCCGCGGCGGAGGGCGATCCTGCCGCTTGACGGATTCCACCTGTCGCGCTCGCTGGCCAAGGCGGTGCGCCGGGAAAAGTTCGCCGTCACCTGCAACGCCGCCTTCGCCGCCGTGCTCGACCGCTGCGCCGCGCCGCGCCGCGACAGCGGCGACACCTGGATCAGCGAGCGAATCGCCGCGACCTATCGCCTGATGCACGAGCGCGGCCTCGCCCATTCGATCGAGTGCTGGCAGACCGGCGAGGACGGAGAACGCGAACTGGTCGGCGGCCTCTACGGCGTCGGCTTCGACCGGGTGTTCTGCGGCGAATCCATGTTCAGCCGGGCGACCGACGCCTCCAAGGTGGCTCTGGCCTGGCTGGTGGCGGCGCTGCGGCGGGCGGGGGGCGAGCTGCTCGACTGCCAGTTCATCACCGACCACCTCGCCTCGCTGGGCGCGGTCGAGATCAGCCAGGCGGAATACCGCCTGCGGCTGGCCGAAGCCCAGCGCTATTCGGCAGCCGGGGACGGCGCAGGAGCCGGCGCGGCGGCGGGAGACGCGCTCGGGCTCGGCGCGGGCGACGCTCCAGCGGCGGGCTGGCTCACGCTGCCCGAGGGCTTCGCGGCGCTGCTGGCCGGGGCCGCGGCCTCTTCCTCCTCGCCGGGGAACTTCATTGCGCAGTCCTTGACCCATACGTCATAGACCGGGTGCTCGACGGCGTTCAGCGACGGCGAGTTCTTGAACAGCCAGCCCGAGAAGACCTTGTGCCACTGCAAGGGATCGCCGGCCTTGGCCCGCTCCTCGACGAAGACCTGGACGAAAGCCCCGGTCTCGGCGGGCCTTTCCCAGGGCAGGGTCCGCTCGCAGGTCTGGAGCTTCACCACGACATTGCCGACCCGGCGCGATTCGCCGGGCTTCAGCGTGAGGTCGGTGATGAGATCGTTGCGCTTGTTGAGCAGCGCGATCGTGCCGACGCGGTCCTTGACCGGGGTGCCGTAGTCGCTCTCGATCGCCGAGAGGTTGGGATTGTTGCCGGCGACGTCCTTGGGGACGTCGGTCGGCGACGGACCGGGTGCGGCAGGCTCCTTGTTGCAGGCGGCCAGCCCCAGCGCGGAGGCCAGCAGGGGCAACAGCAGAAGGTGGGCCCGCGCCCTCACCGCTCAGGCGTCCGGCGACCAGGCTTCGTAGTCGCCCGTGGCGCGGGCGCGCTTGCCGCCGCGCTCCAGCGCGCCTTGCGGGCGATAGGCGGCCGGTGTGCCCGTGGCGTTCGGCGTATAGTCGACCTCGAATATCCGCGCGGGCGGAAGGAAGCTTTCGGGCACCCCGTCGAAGGTGCCATGAAGCCAGCCATGCCATTCGGCCGGCACGCGGCTGGCGTCGTTGGCGCCGTTGTAGATCACCCAACGGCGTTCCCGCCCGTCCACGTTCTTGGGCTTCTTCGCGCGGTAATAGCGGTTGCCCTGCGCGTCGGTGCCGACATGCTCGCCCTTCAGCCCGCTGTTGAGCAGCGTGCCGATGGTGGCGCCGTCCCACCAGGTGAAGATCTTCGAGAGGAGTCCCATGCCCCGCGCGTTAGCCGCAGACCTCGCCCCAAGGCAAGGTCGGATCACTCACCAATCGATCCGGTCGCCCGGAACGATCCCCAGCTCGGCCGCCCGGCCCCCATTGATCTCCAGCACCCCGGAGACCGGCCCCGCCGCCGGCAGCGGCGTGAGCGAATAGGGCACGGCGTTGGCGGCGATGTTGAGCACGCGATGGTCGGCGCCGATGAAGATGATGTCGAGCGGGATCACGGTGTTCTTCATCCAGAAGGCCACGCCCTCGCGCGGCGGGTCGGAGGGAAAGATCATCCCCTCGTCCGCGCCCATCTTCTGCCGGAACATCAGCCCCTTGGCCTGCTCGGCGTTGCTGCCGGCGACCTCGACGCGGAAGCGCAGGATGCGCGTCCCCCGCTGGACCGTCAGCGGCACGACGGCGAGACCGGATTCGGGATGGACCGCCAGCTCGAACGGCGGGCCCGCCCGGGCTTCCGCCCC
>CALLNA010000060.1 GCA_938005655.1 uncultured Novosphingobium sp. | reverse complement strand
CACCCGCCCCGAGCTGGAGGCCTGGGGCGTCGAGAGCCAGCGCCGCGCCGACGTCGCGCTTAAGGAAGGCCGCTTCGCCAAGTCGACCATCACGGTGAAGGACGATGACGGCAACGTGATCCTCGACCACGAGGAATATCCGCGCCCCGACACCACCGCGGAAAGCCTCGCCACGCTGAAGCCCGCCTTCGAGATGTTCTACAACATGCCGAGCGAACCCGGCGGCAAGACCTATGTCGAGCTGGTCAACCAGGTCTATCCCGACGTGGAGGTCAAGCCGATCCACCATGTCGGCATCTCCTCGGGCGTGGTCGACGGCTCGGCCGGCGTCCTGCTCGCCTCCAAGGACTATGCCGAGAAGCACGGGATGAAGCCGCGCGCCCGGGTCGTCGCCACGGCCAACATGGGCGACGACCTGACCCTGATGCTCAACGCGCCGGTCCCGGCCGCGAAGAAGGTGCTGGAGCGCGCCGGCCTGACCAAGGACGACATCGACGTCTGGGAGATCAACGAGGCCTTCGCCGTCGTCGTCGAGAAGTTCATCCGCGACCTCGACCTCGACCGCGCCAAGGTGAATCCCAACGGCGGCTCGATCGCGCTGGGCCACCCGATCGGCGCAACCGGCGCGATCCTGATCGGCACGGCGCTCGACGAACTGGAGCGCACCGGCGGGCGCTATGCGCTCATCACCATGTGCGCGGCGGGCGGCATGGCCCCGGCGATCATCATCGAGCGCGTCTGATCCGCGCCGCGAGGGTCAACTCCCGGCTAGTGCGCTCGCCGCGACGGGAGGCTATGCCTGCCGGGTCAAGGGTTGATACGGGGAACGAGCCATCGCCGAGGATGACAGCCAGCTAAGGCAGGACATCGCGATCCGCATCTCGGTGCTGGCGCGCCTGCTGCGCAGCGACTTCGACCGTCGCCTGAGCGAGATGAACATCACCCGCTCGCAGTGGGGCCTGATCGCCGTGGTCGGCGGCCGCCCCGGCTCGACCCAGCGGACGATCGCCGAGATCCTGGAGATGTCCGAAGCCTCGGCCGGCCGCCTGATCGACCGGCTCTGCGCCGAGGGCCTGCTCGAACGCCGCGAGCGCGACGACGACCGCCGCGCCCGCGCGGTCTATGTCACCGACGCGGCCAAGCCGCTGCTGACCGACGCGGCGCGGATCGCCCGCGAGAACTCCGAGCGCATCTTCCGCGGCCTCGACCAGGCGCAGCTCGAACAGTTGCGGCAGTCGCTCGGCGTGATCTACGACAACCTCGCCAAGAACGCCCCCTGGGCGCGCCGGTTCGCCGATCCGAACGAGCAGTGAAAGCGGCGGGGCGATTCCGCCCCCAATCCCGCTCGGCCCAAACAAAGGCAATTTATGGAGTTTGCCAACCCGGCGGCCGAATGATCGGCTGGGGTCGGCAGCGAAGGCCATCCCGAACCTCGTCACCCCGGACTTGATCCGGGGTGACGAACGGATGGGGGCGTCCGCCCGGTCTGATTTGCAAACGACATGATCCCCAAACAAAAAGGGCGGCGCTTTCGCGCCGCCCCTTCGGTTTTGCTTGCCGGTCCGGCTTAGCGGGCGCTGTGGAGCAGCTCCGCCTTGGTCAGGCTGGTCGTGACCTTGCCGTTCACTTCCGACAGGGTCGAGCCCGGGACGGTGATCAGCTTGCCGTCGATGATAACCTGCACGCGGCCGTCGGCGGCGACGCGGTACACGGCGGCGATGCGGTTGCCGTTCGAGCCGTAGAGGGTCTTGCCGGCGGTGACGTTGACCGAAGCGGCGGCCTCGGTGGCCTCATGCACCGACTGCGAGGTCTCGGCGTGCAGCGCGGCCGGGGCCAGCGAGAAAAGGGTGAGCGTCGCGACGAAGGCGATCGGGGCGAACTTGTTCATGGGAAACTCCAGTGCGAATCGAGTGGAGAGGGCCTGCCTCTTTACCTAACCTAGGTTAGTAATTTTCGTTCAAGTGTCAATTCGGTTTTCTGCAACTCGGAACGAAAAAACTGCAACTGGACCGCGCGTGCCGGCTTAATCGTCGCGGCGATTGCCTCGACGGTTGATCGCTGTCCGCTTTGCGCGCAGGACGGCCCGATATTCGGACCCAGGTTACGGGAAACAGGACTGTTATGATCAAGGTGATGCAGGGCATCCGCGTCCTCGAAGTGGCGCAATTCACGTTCGTGCCCGCTGCGGGCGCCATCCTCGCCGACTGGGGCGCCGACGTCATCAAGGTGGAGGACCCGGTTCGCGGCGACACCCAGCGCGGCTTCCTCAACATGGGCGGCATCCAGCTCGACCCCGAGCGCCACACGATGATCGAGCACCCCAACCGGGGCAAGCGCAGCGTCGGCATCGACATCGGCACGCCCGAGGGGCAGGAGCTGATCTATGAGCTGGCCAAGACCGCCGACGTCTTCCTGACCAACCTGCTCCCCCGCGTGCGCCAGAAGAACAAGATCGACATCGAGCACATCCGCGCCGCCAACCCGAACATCATCTACGTGCGCGGCACCGCCTGGGGCAACAAGGGACCGGAACGCGAATCCGGCGGCTTCGACGGCACGGCCTTCTGGTCGCGCAGCGGCATCGCCATCGCCATGACTCCGGAAGAGCTGCCCGGCCCCCTCACCCAGGGCATCCCGGCCTTCGGCGATTCCATCGGCGGCATGTTCATCGCCGGCGGCATCTCCTCCGCCTTGTTCCACCGCGAGCGGACCGGCGAGGCGACCGAGCTGGACATCTCGCTGATGAGCGCGGCCGCCTGGGCCAGCGGCACGGTGATCGCCCAGGTCGCGGAGACCGGCGTGCTCGGCCGCAACCCGATGCCCGGCACCGGCGGCGCGGCGCGCAACCCGTTCATGGGCAACTACCAGTCCTCGGACGGTGGCACGATCAACCTCTGCACGATCTCGCCCACCGGGCACATCCGCAGCCTGTTCGAGCATGTCGGCGTGCCCGAGGCGGCCGACGATCCGCGCTTCTCCGAGCCCAAGGCCCTGTTCGAGAACGCCGGCGCGGCCAGCGACATCCTGGTCAAGGCCTTCGCCGCGCAGCCGTTCGAATACTGGCGCCAGCACCTCAAGACCTATTCCGGCCAGTGGGCCCCGATCCAGTCGTTCCGCGACTTCCTGACCGACGAGCAGGCCATCGCCAACGACACCTTCATCGAGGTCGAGGGCGGCGACGCCAGCGGCCGCCCGCTGAAGCTGGTCCGCGGCCCGGTCCAGTTCAACGGCGAGCCGCTGGAAACGACCCGCGCGCCCCAGGCGTCCGAGCATACCGAGCTGGTGCTGATGGAGCTGGGCCTCGAATGGGACCGGATCGAGGAGCTCAAGGCCAAGGGCGCCATCGCCTGAGGAACTCGCCGCTCCCACCCGCCTCCTTCTCCGTTCCTGCGCCGGGAGAGCCTATCCGATGACCCAGGTGATGAAAGGCATTCGGGTCCTCGAAGTGGCCCAGTTCGTCTTCGTCCCTGCGGCCGCGGCGATCCTGGCCGACTGGGGCGCCGACGTGATCAAGGTCGAGCACCCGGTCCGCGGCGACGCCCAGCGCGGTGCGCGCTCGATCGGCGGCATGGCCTTCGATCCGGTGGCCAATCCGATGATCCAGCATCCCAACCGGGGCAAGCGCAGCGTCGCCATCGACGTGTCGAAGCCCGAGGGGCAGGAACTGATCTACCGCCTCGCCCGCGACGCCGACGTCTTCCTCACCAACTACCTGCCCGCTGCACGGCAGAAGCTGAAGATCGACCTGGAGCACATCCGCGCCGCCAACCCGAACATCATCTACGCGCGCGGCAGCGGCTACGGCGACAAGGGGCCGGACCGGGATCGCGGCGGCTACGACATGACCGCCTTCTGGATCCACAGCGGCATGGCCCATGCGATGACGCCGGAGGAGTTCGCCGTGCCCCTCCAGATGGGCGTCGGCGGCATGGGCGATTCCTCGGCGGGGATGAACCTGGCCGGCGGCATCGCCGGGGCGCTGTTCCACCGCGAGCGGACCGGCGAGCCGAGCGAGGTCGACGTCTCGCTGCTCTCCACCGCGATGTGGATGTCGGGCATGGTCATCGCCCCCTACCTGCGCGGTGGAGACATGATGCGGATCGGCCTGCCCAAGGTCGGCGGGGCGGCGGTCAATCCTTTCATGGGCCACTTCGCGACCTCTGACGGGCGCTGTATCAGCCTGTTCATCATGGTGCCCGATCCCTATATCCGCGACACCTTCGAGCACCTCGGCCTGCCCGAGGCGGCGAACGACCCGCGCTATGCGAATGCCGCGGGATTGCGCGAGCACAGCGCGGAAATCAGCGATCTCGTCGCCCGCGCCTTCGCCGCGCGCAGCTTCGACTACTGGCGCGAGCATCTCAAGACGATGAAGGGCCAGTGGGCCGCCGTGCAGAGCCTGCTCGACCTCGGTGCCGACGAGCAGGCGATCGCCAACGACGCCTTCTTCGAGGTCGAGCCGATCGACGGCTCCGCCCCCGTCCGGGTGGTGCGCGGCCCGGTCCAGTTCGACCACGCGCCGACCGCGACCGCGCGCGCGCCGGAGCACTCTGAACATACTGAGGCGGTATTGCTGGAACTGGGTCTTGAATGGGACCATATCGAACGCCTAAAGGCCGCCGGTGCAATCGCCTGAGTATCGGGCCAACAAGCTGGGGATTTTGAGATGAAGCCGGGAACGCGTCTGTACAGCACTGTCGACACCACCGAGGTCATGGTGATCCGCACTGGCGGCGGCTCGATCGAGTGCGGCGGCTCGCCGATGAGCGAAGCCAAGCCCGCCGCCGCCGGAGAGATCAACCCGGAGTTCGCCGACGGCGCCCTGATGGGCAAGCGCTACGTCGACGCCGACGGGAAGTACGAGCTGCTCTGCTCCAAGCCCGGCAAGGGTTCGCTCAGCGTCGACGGCGTCAAGCTCGTCACCAAGGACGCCAAGCCGCTCCCCGCCTCGGACTGATCGGGAAGGCGTTGACGGCATGAACATCGCCCTCCTCCTCGAAATGGCGGCCGAGGCCGCGCCCGACCGGGTCGGCCTGGTCTGCGACGGCAAGCGCTGGACCTATGGCGACCTCCTCGCCGCGGCGCGCGGCGCCTTCGAGCTGATCCAGGAAAGCGGCGTCGAATACGTCGCCCTGCTCGACGAGAGCAGCGAGGCGGCGGTGATCGCCCTGTTCGGCGCGGCCCTGGCCGGCGTGCCCTATTGCCCGCTCAACTACCGCCTGGCCGACCAGGACCTGGCCGCCCTGCTCGGCCGGATCGCCCCGGCGCTGATCGTCGGCGACGAGGAGCGGGTGGAGCGGATCGCGCGCGATCAGGGCCACACGGTCCATGCCCGCGAGCTGTTCGTCCAGAAGGCGCAGGAAACCGTCCCCGCCGCCGAGGACCGCGAGTACGATCCCGGCGAGGGCGTCGCCGTCCAGCTCTTCACCAGCGGCACGACCGCCGCGCCCAAGGCCGCGATCCTGCGCCATTCGAACCTGCTCGGCTATATCCTCGGCACGGTCGAGTTCGCCGCGGCGGACGAGGCGGACGCTGCGATCGTCGTCGTGCCGCCCTATCACATCGCCGGCATCTCGGCGCTGATGAGCTCGATCTATGCGGGCCGCCGGATCGTGATGCTGCCCTCCTTCTCGCCCGAAGGCTGGCTTGCCCTGGTCGAAGCCGAGAAAGTCACCAACGCCTTCGTCGTGCCGACCATGCTGGGCCGGATCATCGAGGCGATGGACAAGGGCGCCAGGGCCGACGTCTCCTCGCTGCGGCAGGTCTCCTACGGCGGCGGCAAGATGCCGCTGGAGGTCATCACCAAGGCGCTGGAGCGCTTCCCCAACGCCGGCTTCACCAACGCCTACGGCCTGACCGAGACCAGTTCGACCATCGCCCTGCTCGGCCCCGAGGACCACCGCGCGGCGCTCGCCTCCGACGATCCCAAGGTCCGCGCCCGGCTGACCTCGCTCGGCCAGCCGATCCCGACCGTCGAGATCGAGATTCGCGGCGAGAACGGCGAGGTCCTCCCCGTGGGCGAGCCCGGCGAGATCTACGTCCGCGGCGATCAGGTCTCGGGCGAGTACAAGGAAAAGAGCGCGCTCGACGCCGACGGCT
Organism: uncultured Novosphingobium sp.; assembly: GCA_938005655.1. GTDB lineage: Bacteria > Pseudomonadota > Alphaproteobacteria > Sphingomonadales > Sphingomonadaceae > Novosphingobium. The sequence continues at coordinate 4,606 of CALLNA010000060.1, read as the reverse complement.
GGTTCCCGACCCGCGACGCCGGCTACATGGACGAGGACGGCTACCTGTTCCTCTCCGGCCGCGCCGACGACGTGATCGTCCGGGGCGGCGAGAACATGTCGCCGGGCGAGATCGAGGACGTGCTGCTGACCCACCCGGCCATCGCCGATGCCTGCGCCTGCGCGGTGCCCTCGGTCGAATGGGGCGAGGCGGTGGGCGTCGCCCTCGTCCTGCGCGACGGCCATCTCGAGCCCCCCGAGGACGAGATCAAGGAACTGATCCGCGCCCGCCTGCGCTCCAGCCGCGTGCCCGACAAGGTCGCCTTCGTCGCCGAGCTGCCCTACAACGAGATGGGCAAGCTGCTGCGCCGCGAGGTCAAGAAGCTCCTTGCCGATTGAGGGGCTGTAAGTGGTCGCCCGGACTAATGTCCCCTTCGGGGCCATGCCGCCGGGCTCCGTAATGGCCGCCAGGACCGATGCTCCCTTCGGGGCCGTGCCGCCGGGCTCCGCGGGCCCGGCGATCCCGCTGGCGCGCTGGGCGAGCCGCAAGCTGGCCGAACTCGCCGCGCTGACCGGATCGGCCCGGATCGCCGCGCTCGACGGCCCGACCCTGCTCGGGGAGCGCGGCTCGAACGGCGACTATCGGATCAACGGCCGGGTCTCGGCCGGGATCGGCGGCAGCCGCCTGTACCGGACCCGTGACGGCGGGTGGTTCGCCCTGACCCTGATCCGCGCCGAAGATCGCGAGCTGCTGCCCGCGCTGTTCCTCGACGAGGACATCGACACCGCCGACGACGAGGCGATCGCCCGCGCCGTGGCGGACCATGACTGCCCGGACCTCCTGGCGCGGGGCCGCGACCTCGGCCTGCCCGTCGCCTCGGCCGACGAGACGCCGGCCTCGCCCCCGGTCGAGATCATGGCTCGCGGTCCGCGCCGCGAGCGGCCGCCCGACCATCGCCCGCTGGTCGTCGACCTCTCCGCGATCTGGGCGGGGCCGCTGCTCGGCCACCTACTCTGGCTGGCCGGCGCCGAGGCGGTCAAGGTCGAGAGCCTGACCCGGCCCGACCTGATCCGCCGCGACGATCCGGCCACCTTCGACCTCATCAACCAGGGCAAGGCGAGCGTGGTCGTCGATTTCCACAGCCAGGCCGAAAAGGCCGCGCTGGTCGGGCTGATCCGCCGTGCCGACTTCGTGATCGAAAGCTCCCGCCCCCGCGCCCTGCGCCATCTCGGGATCGATGCCGAGGCGCTGGTCCGCGAGGTGCCGGGCCTGGTCTGGCTCTCTGTCACCGGCCACGGCGCGACCGGGGCGGCGGCCAATTGGACCGGCATCGGCAATGACTGCGCCGTCGCCGGCGGCCTCGCCAACGCCCTGGCCGAGGCGGCGGGCGAGATCGGCTATGTCGGCGACGCCATCGCCGACCCGCTGACCGGGATCACCGGCGCGCTCGAAGCCTGGCAAGCCTATCGCAGCGGCGAGGCCCGGCGCATCGGCCTCGCCATGAGCGCGATCACCGCCCGCGCCCTGGCCGAGGAGCGTAACCACGACTCCACCGCGTTGACCGCCGAGCTGCGCGCCTGGGGCCGGGCGGCAGGCCAGCCCTTCCCCAAGGTCCGCCGCCGGGAGATGATCGAGCCGGTCCACGAATGGGGCGCGGACACCGCGGCCTGGCTACCATGCTGATCCGCAACGCCGAAGTCTGGGGCCTGGGCCTTGCGGACCTGCGCATCGACGGAGGCAGGATCGCCGAACTTGGCAGGCTGAGCCCGCGCCCGGACGAGCCGGTCCATGACGCCGGGGGCGCCGCGCTCCTGCCCGGGCTCCACGATCATCACGTCCACCTCGCCGCCCTGGCGGCCAAGCGCGCCTCGGTCTGGTGCGGCCCGCCCACGGTGACGACCCGGGACGAACTGGTCGCGGCGTTGCGGCTGCCCGGCACGGGCTGGATCAGGGGCATCGGCTATCACGACAGCGTGATGGGCCTGCCCACCGCCCGCGAGCTGGACGAGGTGGTCCACGACCGACCGCTGCGGCTCCAGCACCGCTCGGGCCGGATGTGGCTGCTCAACTCGGCGGCGCTCGCGGCGCTGCTCCACAAGGCCGCGCCCCCGCCGGGGCTGGAGATCGCGGGAGGCGGCTTCACCGGCCGCCTGTTCGACGAGGACGACTGGCTGCGCGCCACCCTCGCCGCCGCGCCGCCCGCCTTCGGTGAGGTCGCGGCCGAGCTGGCGCGCTACGGCGTGACCGGCGCGACCGACATGTCCCCGCGCAACGATGCGGGAATCGCCGCGCACTTCGCCGCCGAGATGACGCGCGGCGCCCTGCCCCAGCGCATGATCCTCGCCGGGTCGCTGGGCCTGGCCGAGGCCGCCGGGCCGTGGCGGCTCGGCCCCGCCCAGCTCCCCCTCCACGAGAGCGCCCTGCCCGACTTCGCCGAAGCGACCGGCCTGATCGCCGCGGCCCACGCGCAGGGCCGCGCGGCCGCCGTCCACTGCGTCAGCGAGGTCGAGCTGGTCTTCGCCCTCGCCGCCTTCGAAGCCGCCGGGAGCCGGCCTGGCGACCGGATCGAGCACGCCTCGGTCGCCTCGGCCGAGCTGGTCGCCCGCATCGCCAAACTCGGCCTCCAGGTCTGCGTGCAGCCCCACTTCATCGCCGAGCGCGGCGACGACTACCTCCGCGACGTCGAGCCGCGCCATCACCGCGAGCTCTACCGGCTGCGCGCCTTCGTCGCGGCCGGGGTCCCCCTCGCGGCCGGCAGCGACGCGCCGTTCGGCCTGCCCGATCCCTGGGCCACGATGGCGGCGGCGGTGTCCCGGCGGACTCGTGTGGGCGTGACGATCGAGCCGGACGAAGCGCTGTCGCCGGAGGAAGCCGTGACGCTCTACCTCGCCGATCCCGAGGACCTGACCCGCCAGCGCGGCATCGCGCCCGGCGCGCCCGCCGATCTCTGCCTGCTCGACCGCCCGTGGCGGGAGGCCCGCTCGGACCTCTCCGCCGATCTGGTACGAGCGACCTGGATCTCAGGCCGGCGCCTCCACCACCGCGTCGACCAGGCCCCACTCCAATGCGGTCCGCGCGCCGATCCGCCTGCCTGAGAGGATCAGCAGCGCCGCGCGCTGCCGCCCGATCCGCCGCACCAGCGAAACGCAGCCGCCCGCGCCGGGCAGCACGCCCATGGCCAGCTCGGGAAGCTGGAACCAGGCGTCGGACGTGGCGGTGATACGCCGGCTCCAGGCCGCCATCTCCAGCCCCGCGCCGACGCAACCGCCCTGGACGTGGACCTCGAGCCGCTCCGCGCAGCGCGCGATCATCCGCGCCGGCAGCGTCCGCGCGCGGATCGCGTGGGCCGTCGCCGGGTCCGCTGTGGTGCCGAATTCGGCCAGCTCGGCCCCGAGCGAGAAGGTCCGTCCCGCCCCGCGCAATGCGATGGCCTCGATACCCGGATCGAGCGCCGCCAGCGCGAAGGCGTCGTGGAGGGCATCGCGGATGGCCAGGTCGATCGCGTTACCCGCTTGGGGGCGGTCGAGCGTGATCGTCAGACGGCCCGCGCTCCGCTCGACCCGCACGGCACCCGGAGCGGCGACCTCGGCCGACGCCGTTCGGCCCGCGATCCATGCGCGGTGCGCCGCGCTGCCTTGCAGCAGGCCATAGGCCAGCGATTCGACAGTGAGCCCGTGCTCTACTCCCAGCGACGGCAGGACCCGCAGGAGCTGCGCCACGACGGCCGCCGCTTCCGGACGAGCCAGAACCTGTCGCGCCAGCGTCTCCGCGCTCACCGGCGCCTCGATCACCGCGTCCAGCAGGGGGGCGGAAGGATGGTCGCGCGGGCCCAGGCCGACGACCGGACACGGCGGCAGCGCCACCGCCTCGGGCCAGTCCGCCACGGCAGCCAGATCGACGAAGGCGAGCGGGCCGTCATAGGCGACCTCGCCCGGCCACAGCCGCCGCGGATCGATCGTCAGCGCCTTCAACTCCACGGGCAGCCTTTCACAAATTCGACAGGCCCTTCCAGATGCGGAACGGAACTCCGATTTTCCGTTGACCGGGCCGCGCCGTTTTCCCCAAGGTGGCCCGCACAATCAACCCATTCCAACAAGGGAGACGGGCGTGGAGACGCTCCAGGAGCTGGCCGCGAAGGCGCTTGCGCGCGAGAGCGACGGCCAGGCAATCGAATTTGAAGGCCGCTGGTACACCTGGGGCGACCTGCGCACGGTCGCGGACGAGGTCGGCCGCCTGCTCGACGCGAGCGGCGTGGCCGCAACCGGCCCGGTCGCGCTGATCTCCCGCAATCACCCCGCGACGATCGCCGCCGAGCTGGGGCTGATCGCCGGGACGCGCAACATCCGCTTCATCTACGCCTTCCAGGCGCCGGCCGGGATCGTCCGCGACCTCAAGCGGCTGGAGCCCGCCGCCTTCATCCTGACCGTGCAGGACCTGACCGACGAGGTCGCCAAGTTCCTGCGCGCGGACAGGATCGCGACGATCGTGCTCGACGGCATGGCGGTCTCCGCCGCGCCCGGCCTCGCCCAGGCGGGCCCGGCCGCCGCGGCGCGCTCCTATACCGGCGAGCCGCAGATCGAGATCCTGACCAGCGGCACGACCGGCCCGCCCAAGCAGTTCGCGGTCC
>CALLNA010000059.1 GCA_938005655.1 uncultured Novosphingobium sp. | reverse complement strand
GCCTTGACCAGCTCGATCATGTCGCGCCGCACCAGCGGCTCGCCACCGGTCAGGCGCAGCTTGGTGATCCCGCGCTCCATGAAGCCCAGCGAGAGCCGGTAAAGCTCCTCCAGCGTGAGCACCTCGGCCCGCGGGAGGAAGGTCTGCCGCTCGGGCATGCAATAGGCGCAGCGCAGGTCGCAGCGATCCGTCACCGACAGCCGCAGATAGCTGATCCGCCGGGCAAACTGATCGATGAGGGGCGCGGGGCTCGTCATATAAGGGGAGATAGTACCTCACCCGCGCCTTCGCCATCAAGGCGCAGCAATTGGCCGGTCACGCCCGGCGCTTCGGCGAGATAGGCCAGGGCCGCGCGAATCGCCGCCGCGTCCCCACCGGCCAGCGCATTCACCCGGCGCGGCGCGGCGTCGCGGGCGAGTTGCCGGACCGCGCTGAGCCGCCAGCCGTGATGGGTATGGTCGGCGGCGGGAAAGGCGAGGACGAGGTCTCCGTCCTCCGCCAGGGCGGCGGCGACAGCCGGCAGGACCTCGGCGTGGAACTGCGCGGCGGCCTCCAGCGTGCCTTCCGGCAGGCCCTCGACCCGCAGCAGCGCCATTCAGCGCCGCTCCCGCGTCAGGGTCATGCCGATCTCCTCGCCGTTCTCGCTGATCGCCAGCTTGACGATCTTGACGGTCACGGCCTCGACCCGTTCGTCCTGGAGGAACAGGGTCTCACAGATATGGTCGGCGACCGCCTCGATCAGCTTGAAGTGGACGCCCTGCGGCAGCGCCTCGGAAGCGGCGAACTTGAGGTCCATGTAGTTCTTGCTCGCCGACAGCGGCGTCGCGGGATCGAACCGGGGCACGGGCTTGAGCCGGGCCGCGATCGAGATGCGCAGGGGCTGCGGGCGGCCGGTCTCCTCCGAGTAGATTCCGGTAAGCACGTCGACTTCGAAATTCGCGACTTCGAGGATCAGGCTGTCGGCCACGGTGTTCGCCCTCGGCTGGAGAGCGGCGCGGATGGCATTTCGGCGGCGCGCTGTCCACCCCGGCGCGCGCCGACGCGGCACAATTCGATACAATTGCCGCGCTGGAGTGGCTGCGCGCTTTTGCTAGGATGCCCCTGGCGAACACAGCAGAGGGGATGCAGCATGAAGGCCTGGCACATCGGCTTGGGAGCATTGGCGCTGATCGCGGCGCCGCTGGTCGCGGCGACCACGCAGGTCCGGCCGAGCGACTTCGCCCGGGTCCTGATCGACGGCGCGCGGCCCGCCGCCGACCTCATGCGCGACGAGGACCGCAAGCCCGCCGACATGCTGGCCTTCGCCGAGGTCCGCCCCGGCAGCAAGGTGGCCGAGCTGAACCCCGGCGGCGGCTACTTCACCCGCCTGCTGAGCCTCGCCGTCGGCAGCCAGGGCAAGGTCTATGCCGTGTCCTCGCGCCCGCTGCCGTGGCTCGACGCCTGGACCTCGACCCGCCCCAACGTGGCCCTGCGCTCGGGCCCGATCACCGATCCGCTGGCGCCCGAGCCGGTCGACCTGGTCTGGACCACCCAGAACTACCACGACTTCAAGAACCGCCCCGCCGACGCACAAGGCAAGGACGGCGCGGCGCTCTACAACGAGGCCGCCTTCGCCGCCTTGAAGCCGGGCGGAATCTATCTGGTCAGCGACCACGAAGGAGCGCCCGGCAGCGGGGCGACGCAGACCTCCACCCTCCACCGCATCGAATCCGCCGTGGTGATCCGCGAGGTCGAGGCGGCCGGCTTCAAGCTGGAGGCTCGCAGCGACGTGCTGAAGCACCCGGCGGACGATCACACCGGCAAGGTCTTCGACAGCGGCATCCGCGGCAAGACCGACCAGTTCGTGCTGAAGTTCCGCAAGCCGCGCGCGAAGCGCTAGATCAATCCTTCTGCCAGCGGGCGAAGATCGCGGTGGGCAGCAGGCGGCCTTCCGGACCGTCCTCGCGCACCGCGAGGTCGCCGTGCTCGATCGTGCCGGGCAGGTCGGCAAAGGCCTCGTGCAACAGCCCGGCGATCGCCAGCGAGGACATCCGCACGGCATAGACCGTCAGGAACAGGAAGCGGCTGTCGGCGTCGAGCAGCCTGCGGCAGTCGGCGATCAGGCCCGGCAGGTGGTCTTCGAGCCGCCAGACCTCGCCCTCCGGCCCCCGGCCGAACTTCGGGGGATCGAGGATGATCCCGTCGTAGCGCCGCCCGCGCCGGACCTCGCGCGCGGCGAACTTGGCGGCGTCGTCGACGATCCAGCGCACCGGGCGCTCCTCCATGCCCGACAGCGCAGCATTGGCGCGGGCCTGGGCGACGGACTTCTTCGAGGCGTCGACATGGGTGACGGGGCCATGGGCGGACAGCGCCAGGGTGCCGACGCCGGTATAGCCGAACAGGTTGAGCGTGGCCGCGTCGGCCTTGCCTGCGAGTTGCTCGCCCATCCAGTCCCAGACCGGGGCCATGTCGGGGAAAAAGCCGAGGTGGCGGAAGGGGGTGCACTGGGCGGTGAAGCGGACCTCGCCCCAGGCCAGCGGCCAGCCTTCGCGCGGCACGGGCCTGGCGAATTGCCACCGGCCGCCGCCGTCCTCGTCCGAGGCGGGGACGAACTCGCCGTCCGCCTCCCAGCGCCCCAGCCTGGGCCGCCAGAGCGCCTGGGGCTCCGGCCGGACGAAGCGGTGCGGGCCGTAGCGTTCGAGCTTGCGGCCGTCGCCGCTGTCGACCAGGCCGTAGTCCGCCCAGCCCTCGCCCGCGAGGATCAGCGGTGTCTGGGCAAGCCCGGCCATCAGCCCTTTGGAACGGCGTGGGCCGCGACGTAGTCGGCGATCGCCGCGTAGTCGCCGGGCAGGTCGGCGCAGCGCTCGGCGCGCTCGAACAGGTCGCCGACCCGCGCAGGCAGCGCCGGGCGGTGGCCGGTGGCGCGCTCGACCGCCTCAGGGAACTTGGCCGGATGCGCCGTCGCCAGCGTGACCACGGGCACCTCGCGGGCGATGCCCGAGGCGCGCGCGGCGTGGAGGCCGATCGCGGTATGCGGATCGAGCAGCTCGCCGCTCGCTTCCCAGGCCCAACGGATCGCGCGGCTCATCTCGTCGGGATCGGCGCGGCAGCTCGAGAACAGGGCGGCGGCGCCTTCGCGCTGGACGTTGGTCAGGATCATCGCCTTGGTCGACTCGAATCCGGCCATCTGCGCAGCCAACGCCGGGCCGTCGCGCCCGTTTAGGTCGAACAGCAGGCGCTCGAAATTCGAGGAGATCTGGATGTCCATCGAGGGCGCCGCAGTCGGCGTGACCGTCCCTTGCGAATAGTCGCCGCTCGACAGGGCGCGGTGGAGGATGTCGTTGACGTTGGTCGCGACGATCAATTGCGCCACCGGCAGGCCCATCTTGGCCGCGACGTAGCCGGCGAAGACGTCGCCGAAGTTGCCGGTCGGGACCGAGAAGGCAATCTCGCGATGCGGCGCGCCGAGCTGGAGCCCGGCAGCGAAGTAATAGACCACCTGGGCCATCAGCCGCGCCCAGTTGATCGAGTTGACCGCGCCGATGTTGAAGCGGCCGGTCATGGCCGGATCGTTGAACATCCGCTTCACCATCGCCTGGGCATCGTCGAAGGTCCCCTCGATCGCGATGTTGTGGACGTTGGGGGCTAGAACGGTGGTCATCTGGCGGCGCTGGACGTCGCTGACCCGGCCCTTGGGATGCAGCATGAAGATGTCGACCTTGGCGCGGCCCGCGACCGCGTCGATCGCCGCCGAGCCGGTGTCGCCGCTGGTCGCCCCGACGATGGTCAGGTTCTCGTCGCCGCGGGCGAGGAACTCCTCGAACAGCAGGCCGAGCAGTTGCAGCGCGACGTCCTTGAAAGCCAGGGTCGGGCCGTGGAACAGCTCCAGCAACCATTGCTGCTCGTCGAGCTGCTTGAGCGGCGTGACCGCGGCATGGGCGAAGCGGCCGTAGGCGGCCCGGCACAGCTCGAGCAAGCGCGCCTCGTCCAGGCTGCCGGCGACGAAGGGCGCCATGATCCGCGCGGCCAGCTCGGCATAGGAGAGCCCGGCCATGGCGGCGATCTCGGCCTTGGAGAACGAGGGCCACTCACGCGGCACGTAGAGGCCGCCGTCGGAGGCGAGGCCGGCGAGCGTGGCGCCGGCGAAATCGAGCGGCGGCGCGGAGCCGCGGGTGCTGATGTATTCCATGGGGATCGGCGGTTAGCCGCGCGGCCCCGGATCGGCAAGGCGCTTGCGCACCGCCAGCGCGTAGATCACCAGGGCCACGGCGGCGAAAAGGAACCACTGCACCGCATAGGACAGGTGGTTGTTGGGGATCGAGGCGGGATCGGGAACCGCATTGGCGGAGAGGCCCGCCTGGGGCGGATCGGCGACCAGGCGCGGACCCGGCGCGACGATCCCCGCCACCTGCCCGCCGCTCCACGCGACCGGCTGCGGGCTTTGCAGCCAGCCGAGCACGACCCGCGCCTTGCCGCCGTCCGCCAGCGCGCAGTCGGCGGCCTCGACCAGCCCGGACTCGCCCCTGGCGTTCTGGCCGGCGACGGTCGTGACCGAGGCCACCTTGACGCAATCGACCCGGGAATGGCGATAGAGCACCGCCTCAGCCGCCTGCGGCGTCTGCGGGAACGGCACCTCGGCGGACATTCCCGCGGCCGCCGCATAGCGCGCCAGCAGGGCCTCCTTCTGGTGCAGCCGGTCGAGCTGCCAGAAGCCCAGGCGGATCATCACCGCGACCGCCACGAGGACGAGCAGCGTCGGAACCAGGGGCAGGCGCCGGATCATTCGTCCTTGATCCGCCCCTCGCCCGCGTTGCGCTGGTACTCGGCCGCGAGCAGCGCCGCCTTGCCCGCGCGCAGGCCCCAGAGGACCGCCAGGGCGGTGATCGGCACCCAGAGCAGGATATGGACCCAGAAGGGCGGATGCCAGCTCAGGTCCAGCCAGATCGCCAACCCGGTGATGATCGCGCCGATAATCAGGGTGAGGAAGGCCGCCGGCCCGTCGCCCACGTTGAAGCTGCGGAAGTCGAGCCCGCAGGACGGGCACTTCTGCGCGAACTGGGTGAAGCGCCCCTCGAACAGCCCCTTCGCGCCGCAGCGGGGGCACAGACCGAAAAGGGCAGCCGCGGCGATGCCCGGCTGCCCTTTCGTGGCGGAACCTTCGTCCGTCATCGGATCAGTGCGTCGGATAGCCCCAGCCGCCCCAGACATAGACCGCGACGAACAGGAACAGCCAGACGACGTCGACGAAGTGCCAGTACCAGGCCGCCGCCTCGAAACCGAAGTGCTGGCGCGGCGTGAAGTCGCCGTTGTAGGCGCGCTTCAGGCAGACGATCAGCATGATCGTGCCGACGATCACGTGGAAGCCGTGGAACCCGGTCGCCATGTAGAAGGCCGAGCCGTAGGTGTTCTTGCCGAAGGGGAACGGCGCGTGGAGGTACTCGTAGGCCTGGATCGAGGTGAACAGCAGGCCGAGCAGGACCGTCAGCCACAGGCCCTTCTTGAGGCCGTCGCGGTCGCCGTGGATCAGGCTGTGGTGCGCCCAGGGGACGGCGGTGCCC
>CALLNA010000058.1 GCA_938005655.1 uncultured Novosphingobium sp. | reverse complement strand
GAGCTCGAGCAACGACGACCGGGTCCATCCGTCCCATGCACGCCGGTTTGCCGCGCGGCTGGAAGAGCTCGGGCATCACCCGCTCTTCCACGAATTCGGTTCCGGCGGCCATGGCGGCGACGGCGCCTCGACGGAGTTGGCCGCACGAACGGCGCTCGGATATAGCTTCCTGCGGGAGACGATCGTGAAAGCGAAGAGCGTCTGATCCATCCCCGATACCCTTTCACATGCGCTGAAAGCATGGTGAAGGGCGCGATTGGCCAGGGCGGCGCTCGAACGCGCCGCTCCATCGCAATCAACCGCCCTTGCCCGTCGGCGGCATTCTGTTAAAGATCGCATCAATAATCATACTAATCGAGAGACACCCATGTCCCCCATCAAGCTCGCCATCGTCGGCGTCGGCAAGATCGTCCGCGATCAGCATCTTCCGTCCATCGCGAACAACGCGGATTTCGAACTCATAGCGACGGCGAGCCGCCATGGCACCGTCGACGGCATTCCGGCGTTCACGACCATCAAAGCCATGCTCGATGCCGTGCCTGAAATCGATGCCGTGTCGCTCTGCATGCCCCCGCAATATCGCTACGAAGCCGCCTACAAGGCGCTGTCGGCCGGCAAGCATGTCTTCCTGGAGAAGCCGCCGGGTGCAACCTTGAGCGAAGTTGCCGATCTCGAAAACCTGGCGAAATCCAAGGGCGTGTCGCTCTTTGCAAGCTGGCACTCGCGCTATGCGCCGGCCGTCGAGGCCGCCAGGGAATTCCTTGCCGGCACGACCATCCGCTCGATGCGCGTGATCTGGAAGGAAGACGTGCGCCACTGGCACCCGAATCAGGAATGGATCTGGCAGGCCGGCGGCCTCGGCGTGTTCGACCCGGGCATCAACGCGCTCTCCATCGTGACGCACATCCTGCCCCGCCCCGTCTTCATCACCGCCGCGACGCTGGAGTTCCCGGAAAACCGCGACGCCCCCATCGCCGCCTCGATGACATTCTCGGACGCCAAGGGGCTCGATCTTGCCGCCGAATTCGACTGGCGCCAGACCGGCAAGCAGAGCTGGGACATCGTGGCGAAGACGGATGCCGGCGAGATGGTGCTGTCGGAAGGCGGCGCCAAGCTTTCCATCGACGGCAAGCTGGTGCACGAGGAGCCGGAGCAGGAATACCCGATGCTCTACAGGCGCTTCGCCGAGATCATCAGGGCCGGCAGGTCCGACGTCGACCTCGCGCCGCTCCGCCACGTCGCGGATGCCTTCATGCTCGGCCGGCGGAAGTTCGTCGATTCGTTTTACGATTGATATTTCGAAGAGAGCCCCTCATCCGGCCGGCCACCTTTTCCCCGCGAGCGAGGCAAAAGTGCTGTGCCGCGCCGGTTTCCTGAACCTGTAACATTGCGTGAGGCCAGCCCCCTCTCCCCGCTTGGGGGAAGAGGGTTAGGGTGAGGGGCGAAGCCGCCCAATGACGGTCACGCCTTCTTCATCCAGCGCCCGTCGCCGTTCTGCTGCCAGTAGGTGAGCTGGTGCCCCTCGCCTTTCAGGCGCTTCCAGTGCGCGCGTGCCGTCTCCAGTTCGGCCTGGTCGTAACCGTCGAACATGAAGATGACGCGCTCGTAGGCGTCGAGCGGCGGCGGCTCAGCGCCGGCGACGAGGAAGCGAACGGTGGCGGCGTTCGGGTTGTCGGGCGTTGCCGTCAGGAGCACTGGCTGGTCTTCGGGGAAGGCCTGCTCGTCCGTGCCGTGCGGCAGGAAGCTGTCCTCGCGGAAGGTCCACAGATGCGTGTCGAGCGCATCGCGGCGCTCGACGTCCCCCGCCTGCACGACGACACGCCAGCCGCGCTCCAGGCTCTTGTCGAGCAGCGGCGGCAGCGCGTCTTCGAGCCTGGATTCCGTCAGGTGGTAGAAGAGGACTTCGCTCACCTCTTCCTCACCCCTCGTAGTTGGCGCGCACGAGCTCATCCAGCAGGCGCACGCCGAAGCCGGAGGCCCAGGACTGGTTGATCTCGTCGGTCGGCGAGCCCATGGCCGTGCCGGCGATGTCGAGATGCGCCCAGGGCGTATCCTTGACGAAGCGCTGGAGGAACTGCGCGGCGGTGATCGAGCCGGCATAGCGGCCGCCGGTGTTCTTCATGTCGGCAAACTTGCTGTCGATCATCTTGTCGTATTCGCGGCCGAGCGGCATGCGCCAGAGGCGCTCGTTCGTCGAAAGGCCGGCGGCGGTGAGGCGCGCGGCGAGCGTGTCGTCGTTGGAGAAGAGGCCGGCATGGTGGCTGCCGAGCGCCACCATGATCGCGCCGGTCAGCGTCGCAAGGTTCACCATGAACTGCGGCTTGAACATTTCGTTGCAGTACCAGAGCGCATCGCAGAGCACGAGGCGGCCCTCGGCGTCCGTGTTGATGACCTCGATGGTCTGGCCGGACATGGACCTGACGATGTCGCCGGGGCGCTGGGCGTTGCCGTCGGGCATGTTTTCCACGAGGCCGAGGATGCCGACGACATTCGCCTTCGCCTTGCGCGCCGCGAGCGTGTGCATGAGGCCGATGACGGCGGCGGCGCCGCCCATGTCGCCCTTCATGTCCTCCATGCCGGCGGCAGGCTTGATGGAAATGCCGCCGGTGTCGAAGGTCACGCCCTTGCCGACGAAGGCGACCGGCGGCTCGCCCACCGCGCCGCCGTTCCACTTCATCGCCAGCAGCCGGGGTGGGCGGGCCGAGCCCTGCGCCACGCCGAGCAGCGCACCCATGCCGAGCGCCTTCATCTCGCTCTCGTCGAGCACGATGAGCTCCAGTCCCGTGCCCGCGAAACGATCACGGCAACGGGCGACAAAGCTCTCGGGATAAATGATATTCGCCGGCTCGGTGACGAGCTGGCGGGTGAACTCAACGCCCTCGGCCAGGGCAGTCTCGACGGCCCAGGCTTCGGCGGTCCCGGCCGGCGCGCCGACCACGCGGATCGTGCCGAGCGAAGGCTTCTGCTCGTCGGTCAGCCTGGTGCGATAGACATCGTGCCGCCAGCCACGCAGGCGCGCGCCGGAGAGGACGGCGACCACCTCCGCGCTCGACAGCGCGGGATCCGTAAGGTCGATGGTCAGGACGGTCTCGCCCGAGGTCAGGAACCGCGCGACCAGCCCGGCCCCGGCCTTCTCCAGGTTCGCCAGGCGCGCGGCGGCCGACTTTTCCCCAGCTCCGGCAAGCGCCAGGCGGACCGCCTGACCATCCCGCTCGACGAAGATCTCGAACAACTGGCCGGCCTTGCCGGCGAAGCGCGTGGCCCGCGCGCCCTGGGCGACGACCGGCTCCAATCCGGCGGGAAGCGCGTCCTGATCGACGATCCGGGCGACGATGCCGGCGGCAGTGCCCTCTGGGGCAGCGGCGAATTCAACTTTCATCTGGACTCCCGAACGGAATGCTATCCGCGACAAGACGTGATCGGCGGCGATTTCAGCGGATTGCAGTTAGGCCCGGGCAATGCGATAGGCAAGCCATGCTCCCCACGTCGCAGCGCCCGCTGCAAGCTCCTGTCCGCCGCTTGCCGCGCTGGCACATCGCTGCCGCAGCAGCGCTGGCGGCCTGCGTTCCGGGCCTGTGGAGCAGCGCCGTCCTCGCCCAGGAGGTTTCCGGGCAGGCCGGGCAACTCACCGAGAACGAGCAGATCGGGTTCGAGGCCGACCGCCTCGAATACCAGCAGGACAGCGAGGTCGTCACCGCGCTCGGCAACGTCGTGCTGCGCCGCGCGAACCAGACCGTCCGCGCCGACACCGTCACCTGGAACCGCAAGACCGGGGAGATCGTCGCCAATGGCAACATCCGCTTCGTCGACGCCGACGGCAACCAGCTCTACGTCGACAAGCTGGAGCTGACCGACGAGCTCAAGGCCGGGGCGATGGAGAACATGCTCCTCGCCCTGCGCGAGGGCGGCCGGCTCGCCGCCGAGCAGGGGACCCGCAAGGAGAACGGCACGGTCGTCCTCGAACGCGCCGCCTATACCGGCTGCGAGGTCGAGGACGCGGACGGATGCCCCAAGCGGCCGAGCTGGCGGATCACCGCACGCCAGGTAATCTACGATCCCGACCGCAAGTCGATCCGCTTCAACGGCGCCCGGCTGGAGCTGTTCGGGATACGCCTGATCCCCCTCCCCGGCCTCCTCGTCGCGACCGACGGCCGGGCGATCTCGGGCCCGCTGATCCCCGACCTGCGCCTCTCGGCCTCGAACGGGGTCGAGGTCAACGAAACCTATTACCTCCGGCTCGGCAACAACCGCGACCTGGCGGTCACGGGCTACGTCTATACCAAGGCCCTGCCGATGGTCTCGGCCCAGTACCGCGCGCTGACCGACAAGGGCGCCTACCAGATCACCGGCTACGTCACCCGGTCCGAGGTGATCCCGATCGGCGGGACCAGCGCGCCCGGGCAGAGCGACGAGTGGCGCGGCTACGTCTACGCCAACGGCAAGTTCCAGCTCGACCCGAAATGGAGCGTCACCTTCTCCGGCCGCTTCGCCAGCGACCGCACCTTCCTGCGCCGCTACGACATCAGCCGCGACGACCGCCTGCGCTCGATGTTCGACGTCGAGCGGATCGACGACAAGAGCTACCTGTCGATCTCCGGCTGGGCGACCCAGACGATGCGCGTCGGCGAGAACCAGGGGCTGCAACCGATCGCCCTGCCGCTGATCGACTATCGCCGGCGCCTGGCCGATCCACTGCTCGGCGGCAAGATCGACCTCCAGCTCAATACCCTCGCGCTGACCCGCACCGACGGGCAGGATACCCAGCGCGCCTTCGCCAGCGCGCAGTGGAGCCTGCGCAAGATCACCGGCATGGGCCAGGAAGTCACCCTGACCGCGCTGGTCCGCGGCGACGTCTATCACTCCGACTACAACGCCCTGACCGCCGCGCCCTACAGCGGCCAGCCCGGCTGGCAGGCCCGCGGCATCGTGCTCGGCGCGGTCGACGTGAAGTGGCCCTTCGTCGGTTCGTTCCTCGGCGGCACCCAGGTCCTGACCCCGCGCGTCCAGTTCGTCGCCACACCGCCGATCCGCAATCTGGAGGTGCCGAACGAGGACGCCCGCGCGATCGAGCTGGAGGACACCAACCTCTTCGCGCTGAACCGCTTCCCCGGCTACGACCGGGTCGAGGACGGCGCGCGCTTCACCTACGGCTTCGACTGGCAGTGGGAGAAGCCGCACTGGCGCGTCTCGACCACGATCGGCCAGTCCTACCGCCTGTCCGACAAGCCGACCCTGTTCCCGATCGGCACCGGCCTGTCCGACCGCCTGTCCGACATCGTCGGCCGCACCGAGATCCGCTACAAGGACTTCGTCAAGCTCACCCACCGCTTCCGCCTCGACAAGGACAGCTTCGCCTTCCGCCGCAACGAGATCGACGCGACGGTGGGTAGCCAGCGCACCTATCTGGAGGTCGGCTACCTGCGCCTCAACCGTGACATCAGCTTTGCCAACCTCTCGCCGGTCGGCGCCCTGCCGCTGGAGGACCTACGCGACCGCGAGGAGCTGCGGCTGTCGGCGCGCGTCGCCTTCGCCAAGTACTGGTCGCTGTTCGGCTCGGGCGTGTTCAACCTGACCAACGACCCGACGGTAGCCGGCTCCGACGGCTTCCAGGCTCTGCGCACCCGGCTCGGCGCGTCCTATCAGGACGACTGCATGGAGATCGCCTTCACCTGGCGGCGCGACTACGTGACCACGGGCGACGCCCAGCGCGGCAACACCTTCCAGCTCCACTTCGCCCTGCGCAACCTCGGCTTCCGCCGCTAGGGCGCGATCCCGGGCGCAATCCGCAGGTTCGACGGACCGCGCCGTTGGCAGGGTGAATTAAACGCGCTATCGCCCCTACAGCTTGGGTTAAGGCGCCCGTAGCCATCCGTCCGCAAGGATCGGGCGGCTCATCCCGCGCCGCAAGAGGATTGAAGCACGCGTGAAGATCATCTCCCGCAAGTCAGTTTCCGGACGCATCGCCCTGGGCCTCGCGCTCGCCGCTTCGCTGGGGGCCGCGGTGCTCGGCACCTCCGCTGGGGCGCAGGACGAGCCCGCGCCCGCGCCGGCCAGCCCCCAGGGCGCGCTCAACATCCCCGACGACGTCAAGCTGTTCGGCAATCCCGATCCCAACTTCCGCCGCCCGACGGCCGTGGTCAACGGCGAGATCATCACCGGCACCGACGTCGAGCAGCGCCTGGCTCTGATACTCGCCGCCAACGAGAACAAGCCCAGCGCCGAGGAGATCCAGCGCC
This sequence comes from uncultured Novosphingobium sp., assembly GCA_938005655.1. GTDB lineage: Bacteria > Pseudomonadota > Alphaproteobacteria > Sphingomonadales > Sphingomonadaceae > Novosphingobium. Next base: position 5,562 of record CALLNA010000058.1, on the reverse strand, counting down.
TCAAGCTGCAAGTCCTGCGCAACCTGATCGACGAGACCCTGCAAATCCAGGAAGCCAAGGCCAACAAGATCGACATCGAGAACGCGGAGGTCGAGCAGACCTACGCCCAGGTCGCGCAGCGCAGCTTCCGCCAGACGGTGCCGGCGCTCAACGCCTACCTCGTCAAGATCGGTTCCTCGCCGGCCTCGCTCAAGCGCCAGATCCTCGGCGAGCTGTCATGGCAGCGCCTGCTGCGCCGCAACGTCCAACCCTTCATCAACGTCTCCGACGAGGAAGTGAAGGAAGTGCTCGACCGGATGAAGGCGTCGAAGGGCACCGAGGAATACCGGATCGGCGAAATCTTCCTCTCGGCCACGCCGGAGAGCAAGAACACCGTGTTCGAGAACGGCAAGCGGATCGTCGACCAGCTCAAGGAAGGCGGCAGCTTCGTCGCCTATGCCCGCCAGTTCTCCGAGGCGTCGACCGCCGCGGTCGGCGGCGATCTCGGCTGGATTCGCCTCGCCCAGCTGCCCGAGGAGCTGGCCAACGTTGCCCGCGACCTCCAGACCGGCCAGCTCGTCGGCCCGATCGAGGTGCGCGGCGGCTTCTCGATCCTCTACATGATCGACCGGCGCCAGGTCCTCACCGCCGACCCGCGCGACGCGATCCTCAGCCTCAAGCAGATCTCGATCAGCTTCCCGGCCGGGATCAGCGAGGCCGACGCCAACAAGAAGGCGGCCGAGTTCGCCACCGCGATGCACAACGCCCAGGGCTGCGGCGCGGTCGACGCGGTCGCCCACCAGATCGGCGCCGAGGTCGTCGCCAACGATCAGGTCCGCGCCCGCGACCTGCCGGGGCCGCTCCAGGCAGCGATGCTCGATCTCCAGATCGGCCAGAGCTCGCCCCCGTTCGGCACGGTCAAGGAAGGCGTGCGCGTCCTCATGCTCTGCGGCCGCGACGACCCCAAGGCCAACGACGGGCCGAGCTTCGACGAGCTCCAGACCCAGATGGAGGACGAGCGCGTCAACAAGCGCGCGCAGATGTACCTGCGCGACCTGCGCCGCGACGCGATCATCGAGTATCAGTGATCGGGCGGTGAAGCCGCTCGCGGCCTCGCTGGGCGACCCCGCCGGAATCGGCCCCGAACTGCTCGCCGAAGCCTGGGCCCGGCGCGAGGCGGAGCGCCTGCCGCCGTTCTTCGCGGTCGGCGGCGCGCGGGTCCTTGCGGCTGCGGCGGCCTCGCGCGGGCTCGACGTGCCGGTCCGGACGATTTCCGATCCCGCCGAGGCCGCCGCCTGCTTCGCCTCGGCCCTGCCCGTCCTCGGCGATCTCGACGGCGTGTTCACGCCGGGCACGCCGGATCGCGCGGGCGCCGCGCTCGCCCTCGCCTCGCTGGCCGAGGCCGCGCGTCTGGCGGTGGCCGGACGGGCCGGCGGCGTGGTCACGGGGCCGATCGCCAAGGCGCGTCTGGCCGAGGTCGGCTTCACCCATCCCGGGCAGACCGAGTTCGTCGCCGAAGCCTGCGGCGTGGCGGCGGATAAGGCGGTGATGCTGCTCGCCGGGCCGAACCTCAAGACCGTGCCGGTGACGGTGCACGAAGCCCTGGCCAGGGTGCCCGCCAGCCTTTCGGCCGAGCTGATCCACGCGAAATGCGCGATCACCGCCGCGGCGCTGCGCCGCGACTTCGGCCTCGCCGCCCCGCGCCTCGCCGTCGCCGCGCTCAATCCCCACGCCGGGGAGGACGGCAGGTTCGGCGACGAGGAAGCCCGGATTATCGAACCCGCCCTCGCCCGCCTGCGCACCGAGGGGATCGACGCGACCGGCCCGCACCCCGCCGACGCCCTGTTCGCTCCCCATGCCCGCGAGCACTACGACGTCGCGATCTGCATGTACCACGACCAGGCGTTGATCCCCTTGAAGGCGCTCGACTTCGACGCCGGGGTGAACATGACGCTCGGCCTGCCGATCGTCCGCACCTCGCCCGACCACGGCACGGCCTTCGCCATCGCCGGCAAGGGCGCGGCCCGGCCCGGCGCGACCATCGCCGCGATCCGCATGGCGGGCGAATGCGCCGCGCGGCGGGCCTCGGCCGCTTGATCCCGGGACAGGCGGTGAACTCCCTCCCCCCCTTGCGCGAGGTCATCGCCAGGCACGGCCTTTCCGCCTCGAAGGCGCTCGGCCAGAACTTCCTGCTCGACGAGCAACTGCTGGACCGCATCGCCGCGATCCCCGGCAGCCTCAAGGACCGCGCCGTCCTCGAAGTCGGCCCCGGCCCCGGCGGGCTGACCCGCGCCCTGCTCCGCGCCGGCGCGCGCGTCACCGCGATCGAGATGGACCGCCGCTGCCTCCCCGCCCTGGCCGAGCTGGCGGAGGCCTTTCCCGGCCGGCTCCGGGTGATCGAGGGCGACGCGCTCAAGATCGACCCCGCCAGCCTGTTTGGCGAGGAGGCCTATGCGGTGGTCGCCAACCTGCCCTACAACGTCGGCACAGCGCTGTTCACCGGCTGGCTCTCGGGTGAAAGCTGGCCGCCGCGCTGGTCCTCGCTGACGCTGATGTTCCAGCAGGAAGTCGCCCAGCGGATCGTCGCCACCCCGGCCGAACCCTCCGCCTACGGCCGCCTCGCCGTGCTCGCCCAATGGCGCGGCGCGCCCAGACTGGCGATGAAGGTCCACCGCAGCGCCTTCACCCCACCGCCCAAGGTGATGTCGGCCATCGTCCACGTCGTCCCCACGGCGATGCCCGAGGGCGTCTCGGCGCGACTGCTCGAACGCCTCACCGAAGCCGCCTTCGGCCAGCGCCGCAAGATGCTCCGCCAGAGCCTGAAAGGCGTGCCGGGAGCGCTGGACGCGCTGGAGCGGCTCGGGATCGATCCGCAAAGGCGGGCGGAAACATTGCGCGTCGAGGAGTTCGTCAACATCGCGCGGGTGCTGTCGGCAGGCGGTTAGCAGACCGCAGCCTGCAACCCGGGTTTTGTCATTCGTCAGTCACACCCACCCATTTTACGACACAGATTTTGAGACGGGTTTCCAAACAGAGGGAACCGGAAGCGCGGTTTTCCGAGGCAAGCAAACTGCTCTGTCTTGAAAATCAGGGTTTTTCGAATTCCGCGCTGACGTAATGTGCAGGTGTTATTAGGAACTAACTCATAAGAGGGTCTCTGATAACAAAGAGCCGATAGAAATCTCAATGCGTCCATCTGAATGGCTGAAATTTTGGAGCAGGCGCCGCCCTGACGATGTTTCTCCACGCATCATGCTCGCTAGTCTCGCTAATGATGTAGACAAGCGGCTTGTCGCCTTGCGATCCGCCATGCGCGCCTGGCCGGGCGTTGCGGACATTGGCGACGGACCGTGGGGGCTGGGGCGCGAAGTAGACCTGCCTATCCGGCTGCACGCGATCCGGGCCATTTTCGTGACATGGAGCGAGTTCGTTTTTGACGGCATTCGAAGCGATGCCCGACGCGAGGCCTTTGACACCCTTGCCGTTCCGCTGGCGAAGCTGGATGAAGGCCTGCCTGACTTCTACGATCGCAACATCATGGGCAGCGATTACGCGGTTGCCGCTTGGCAGGGCAATACGGAAGCGGCCCGCCGAGGCGTTTCTTTGGTTCAGGCGATAGAGAGCCTTGAGTTCCAAAATCTGGGTTTCGACAAGGATCGTTCCTACGCGGACTTCCTTGACACGATTAAGTTTTACGGCCCGAGCGGGCGTGACGATTTGGCGAGATGGCGGGCAGCGCAACGTGCTGCCATTGGCGCAGACTGCGTGGTCCTGCGCGAGAATAAGATGACGCTCGCGGAGCTTGCTTTCGCTCCGCTATGGCCTGATTCTACCAGTGCCGCGCTGGAAACCAATCTCACGATGGGCTTGAGCGCGAAGAATGCGCGCGAATTGGGCCAGCACATCGAAAAGTGGGCGCGGGAGCGCAAAGATGGCTCCCTCATCCTCAACATGAACATAGAGCAGGCGCGGGAGCGTGTTGTTCGGACCGCAAATCTTCCTCTCACATTCTGGGAAAGCCGTCCTGCTACCGATACCCTCTACGCATTCGACTATTGCTTGCATGGCGATCTTGGAAATCCAAATTGGGGTAGCGAGACGATGCTTCGGCCTGAGTATCCGAAAGTGCGATAAACGCCGGTTTTCTGAACAAGAGCGCCGCAAAGCGGCCTATCCTCTCGCCATCCCACGCTCGACCCGAATCGAATCCGCCTCAAGCCTCGCCCACGCGCTCCAGCGCGATCCGCAGGGTCTGTTCGTTGAACGGCTTGAGCACGTAGCTGTCCGCCCCGGCCTCGATCCCGCTGCGCACGGCGGCTTCGTCAGAGACCGTGGTGCAGAAGACGACCTTGGCCTGGCTCGCGGCGTCCAGCCCGCGCAGGGCGGCGAGGAACTCGATCCCGCTCATCACCGGCATGTTCCAGTCGAGCAGGATCACGCCGGGCATGGCGGCGCGGCACTTGCCGAGCGCTTCCTCGCCGTTCTCGGCCTCGGCCACCGCATAGCCGAAGCCTTCCATGATCCGCCGTGCGAGGCCGCGGATCATGCGCGAATCGTCGACCACCAGGCAGGTCCTCGCCGCTGCCGGCGACGGCGCGGCGACCGCCGGCTCGGCGCCCGCGGGAGGCAGGGTGCGCTTGATCAGCCCGCGAATGGCACCGTCTCCAGCTCGTCTTCGGAAGCCGGCGCGACCTCGCGCCTGGCCAGTGGCTGCGAAAGCTCGGTCGGCGCGGTAATCCGGACGTGGATGTAGGGTTCCCAGACATCGCCGTATTCGGCCTTCTGGTACCACAGGTCGATCACGTCGTAGGACGCCCAGAAGCCGTCCGGTTCGAGCAGGCGCAGGCCTTCGCCGATGCGCGGCACGGCCGCGAAGCGCAGGCGCTGCTGCGTCTGGTGGGTCTCGTTCTGAACTTCGATCTCGATCACGGCAGGCTGCCCCCTGATGCGGGACAGCCTAGGACCGAAATCCTTGCCGAAGTGCAAACGCGATGCCCGATAGGGCCCCGATAGGACTAGGCCGGGACGCCCTGCGCCGCCTTCTTCTTCAACCGCCAGGCGTGGAGCAGCGGCTCGGTATAGCCGCTCGGCTGCTCGACGCCCTTGAACACCAGGTCGCAGGCCGCCTGGAAGGCCATCGAGCCGTCCCAGTTGCCGGCCATCGGCTCGTAGAGCGGATCGGCGGCGTTCTGCGCGTCGACCTTGGCCGCCATGCGCCTGAGCGAGTCCATCACCTGCTCACGGGTAGCGACGCCGTGAAGCAGCCAGTTGGCCATGTGCTGGCTGGAGATGCGCAGCGTCGCGCGGTCCTCCATCAGGCCGATGTCGTTGATGTCCGGCACCTTGGAGCAGCCGACGCCCTGGTCGATCCAGCGAACGACGTAGCCGAGGATGCCCTGGGCGTTGTTGTCGAGCTCGTCGGCGATCTCTTGCGGGGTCCAGTTGCGGCCCTCGGCCAGCGGGATGGTCAGCAGGGCGGACAGCGGGGCGATGGGCTCGGCGCGGCGCTCCTCCTGGCGGGCGAAGACGTCGACCTTGTGATAGTGCAGGGCGTGCAGCGTCGCGGCGGTGGGCGAGGGCGTC
>CALLNA010000057.1 GCA_938005655.1 uncultured Novosphingobium sp. | reverse complement strand
ATCGCCATGCCAGCCATCGAGCAGCGGGGTCACGTCGATGTTGACGATGTCGCCTTCGCGCAGGGTCCGCTGGTCTGAGGGGATGCCGTGGCAGACCACGTGGTTGATCGAGACGCAGCACGAATGGGCATAGCCGCGATAGCCGAGCGTCGCCGGCACGGCCCCGCCCTCCAGCGTCATCCGCCGCACCACGTCGTCGATCTCGGCGGTGCTCACGCCGGGCTGGACGATCGGCCCCAGCGCGTCGAGAATCTCGGCGGCGAGCCGCCCGGCGCGGCGCATCCCTTCGAAGGCACCAGGGCCGTGGAGCTTGATCGTGCCGTCGCGCAGGACGGTCTCGGTATCGGTGACGGTCTGGTACTGGTTCATACCCCGCATATAGCCGCAACGGCGGGGTTTTGCCAGTTGCCGGACCGCCCGGCAGAGAGGCCGGGCAGATAGCGCTTTCCTACAGAAACCTTATTGGTTATAAATTTATGGATGATGAACCCGAATCGTGGAATCCCGCCCGTCTCACCGCCCCGCCGCGAAGCTCGCCCGGTATTCCGGCTTCACCAGCGCCAGGATCTTCGCCGTCACCGGCAGCGTCACCTCGTAGGCGCCCTCGGCATAGGGGCCCGCCTCGTAGGGCGGGACGAGCACGCCGATCCGGTCGAAGCCCTGATGCCCGGCCGAGCCGAGGATCACCGTGTAGTCCAGCGGATCGAGGCAGTCGGTGAACATGTCGCCGGGCTTGAGCGGCTCCTGCCGTTTCTTCTCGCGCTGCCGGTCGAGCGCGGCGCAGAAGTCCTTGCGCAGCGCGCTGGACAGCGCCTGCTTGCCGGTGAACAGGTCGAGCGCGGCCACCTGCGCGCCCTTCGCCTTGTCCCACAGCAGGGCGTCGTGGTGGTAGTTGGGATGAGCCCCGCCCTCGTAGGTCGCGACGATCGTCGACAGGCTGAGCCAGTTCGGCAGGTCGGTGACGACCTTCCAGTCGACCGAGAAGCTGTGCGGATGATAGGGATAGCCGTTCTGCTTGGCCTCGGCCATGGCCTCCTGCGCCTCGGTCGCCAGCTTGGCGCGCTGCTTGACGAGGTCGGCCTCGAGCCTGGCCTTGAGCGCGGGGATCGCGTCGGCGGCGGCGGGATAGGCATATTCGAACTCGTAGCTGTCGTTCGATTCGTCGACCTTGCGCGCCTGCCCCGCGGGCGCGGGCGGCGGGGTCGCGGCGGCGCTCGCCGCCACCGTCGGGCTGGCGCTGGGCTGCGGCGCGGGCGCCTCCTTCTTGCAGCCCGCCAGCAGGACCAGGGGCGCGGCGAGCAGCAGCACGGGCAGCAGAACGGAAAAACGCATGGCCCCTCACCTCATCTTCGCTCGACACGAACCGATAAACCGGTAGCCAGACAGCTATGACCAATAAGCACGACCTGATCCAGCCCGATCGCGGCCAGACCGCGATCGCGATCCACCTCGTCGACAAGCAGGGCCTCGACGAATGGCTGAAGGGCCTGTCCGGCCCGCAGCGCGCCGCCCTGTCCGCGCAGAAGTTCACCGGCGGCGGCTTCGAGCACGCGATCGTGCCCGACGGCGAGGGCTGGTTCGCGGTCGGCGGGGTGGCCGACGCCGCCTCGCTGTCGAGCTGGTGCCTGGCCAAGCTGGCCGAGGTCCTGCCGGCGGGCACCTACCCCCTGGCGCCGGGAAGCGACGGCGGCGATCCCCGCCCGGCCCCGTTCGGCTGGCTCACCGCGCAATACCGCTTCGACCGCTACCGCAAGGAGGCCGAGGCCGAAGGCCCCCGCGTCCTGCTGACCGCCGATGTCGCGGGGATCGCCGCCGCCCTCGCCGAGGCGGGCGCGGTGGCCAAGGTGCGCGACCTCGTCAACACCCCCGCCGAGGACATGGGGCCGGCCGAGCTGGAGGCCGAGGCCGAGGCCCTGGCCAAGGCGCACGCCGGACGGCACGGGGCCGAGCTGCGCGTCACCCGCGGCGACGCGCTGGAGCGCGAGTTTCCGATGGTCCACATGGTCGGCCGCGCCGCGGCGCGCAGCCATGCGCCGCGGATGATCGAGCTGGAATGGGGCGACCCGGCCCATCCGCGGATCGCCGTGGTCGGCAAGGGGGTCTGCTTCGATTCCGGCGGGCTCGACCTCAAGCCCAGTTCGGCCATGCTGCTGATGAAGAAGGACATGGGCGGCGCGGCCCATGCCCTGGCGCTCGCCGGGCTGATCATGGGCAGCGGGCTCAAGGTGCGGCTGCACCTGCTGGTGCCGGCGGTGGAGAACGCCGTCTCGGGCGGCGCCTTCCGCCCCGGCGACGTGCTGCGCTCGCGCGCCGGGATCAGCGTCGAGATCGGCAACACCGATGCCGAAGGCCGCCTGATCCTGGGCGACGCCCTCGCTCGCGCGGGCGAGGACGATCCCGCGCTGATCGTCGACTTCGCCACCCTGACCGGCGCGGCGCGCGCCGCGCTCGGCCCTGACCTCCCCGCCCTGATGGCCCGCCGCGACGAGACCGCCGAGGCCCTGCTCCAGGCCGGCCTCGCCAGCGACGATCCCTGCTGGCGCCTGCCCCTGCCCGAGGCCTATCGCGAGTACCTCAAGTCCGACGTCGCGGACATCAACAACAGCAGCTCCAACGGCTATGCCGGGGCGAGCGTGGCCGGCCTGTTCCTCGACCGCTTCGTGCCCGAGGGGATCGACTGGGCCCACTTCGACACCTTCGCCTGGCGCCCGGCGGCCAAGCCCGGCCGCCCCAAGGGCGGCGAGGCCCTGGGCCTCCGGGCGGTCTGGCGGATGCTGCAAGGGCAGTTCGGCGGATAGCGCAAGCGCCTCGGCCACTTCCTGCCCAGAAGCCGAAATTCAAACCGGGACGCTGCCGCAAGGCACCCCGCCTTGCCTCTGGGGCAGCGGCGGTCTAAGCGCCCGCTTTTCCCATGGAGACGATCCGCACATTGTCCGACTGCATTGATCTCGACGGCAGGACCTTCGCCCTGCTCGGCCCGATGAAGATCGCCGACCCCGCGCATACTCCGGTGCGCGGCGACCTGGCGCACATCGCGCTCGCCGGGCGTTATTTCGTGCCGCACTATGCCGTGCCCCTGACGCGGCGGGTCGGCACGGCCGGCGCGGCGCTGCGCGCGGGCGGGCGGGCCGACGCGGAAACCCTGGCCAAGCTGGCCGCGGGCAGCCGCTTCGACGTGCTCGACATCGCGGGCGGGATCGCCTGGGGCCAGGCGGTCGAACCGTCGGGCGACGGCAGCCTGGTCGGCTATGTCGCGCTCGACCAGTTGGAGGACGCGGCATGAGCGCGAAGGTCTTCATCGACGGCGCGGCCGGGACGACCGGCCTGGAAATCCTCGAGCGGCTCTCCGGCCGCGGCGAGTTCGAGCTGCTGGTGCTCGACGACGAGCAGCGCAAGTCGGCCGAGGCCCGGCGCGATGCCTACCACGCCGCCGACTTCGCGATCCTCTGCCTGCCCGACGACGCCGCGCGCGAGGCCGTGGCCCTGGCCGAGGGCGCCAGGGTGCGGATCATCGACGCCTCGACCGCGCACCGCGTCGCACCGGGCTGGACCTACGGCTTCCCCGAGATCGTCGGCCGCGAGGCCGTGGCGGGCGCGAGCCGGGTCAGCAATCCCGGCTGCTATCCGACCGGCTTCATCGCCCTCGTCGCGCCGCTGGTCCGCGCCGGGCTGCTGCCCGCCGACTGGCCCTATACCTGCAACGCCGTGTCCGGCTATTCCGGCGGCGGCAAGGCGCTGATCCAGCGGTTCGAGGACCATCCCGAGATCGCCTATCGCACCTATGCACTGGGCCTCGGCCACAAGCATGTCGCGGAGATGCAGGCGCTGTCGGGCCTGACCCTCGCCCCGCTGTTCGCGCCCTCGGTCGTGCCCGCGCACCGTGGGATGATCGTCGAGGTGCCGCTCCAGCTCGCCGCCATGCCGGTGGCCGCCACGCCCGAGGTGCTGCGGCTCTGCCTCGGCGAGTTCTTCGCCGACAGCCCGGTCGTCACCGTGCGCGACGAGACCCCCGGCGAGCTGCTGATGCACCGGCGCGAGGACCCGTCGGACCGGCTGACGCTCCACGTCTTCGGCTCGACCGACGGCAGCCAGGCCCGCCTCGTCGCCGTGCTCGACAACCTCGGCAAGGGGGCGAGCGGCGCGGCGGTGCAGAGCCTCAACCTGATGGCCGGCCTGCCCGAGACCGCCGGCCTCCAGTTGTAGTGCCTAATTCCTGGGCAGAACTGTCCAATAATTAGGCAGCATCCCGCCGCCATCCGGCACAAATCTAACATGTCGGCGGTGCACGAGGATAGAATCGTGCGATTCTGCTCTTTTCCGCGCAAGGCCGTTAGCCTAGGGCTGACGGGTGCCTCTGGCACGATTCTTGATACGTACTTTGGCGAGGCTTTGGAGACCCGGCTCGCTGGCGTGCTGGGCGCAAGCCGCATGTCGTGACGGGCGGCAACGAAGGGATCAGATTGGCGTGAAGAAGATCGAGGCGATCATCAAGCCGTTCAAGCTGGACGAGGTGAAGGAAGCCCTTCACGAAGTCGGCGTGTCCGGCATCACCGTGACCGAGGCCAAGGGCTTCGGCCGGCAGAAGGGGCACACCGAGCTTTACCGCGGCGCGGAATACGTCGTCGACTTCCTCCCCAAGGTGAAGCTGGAGGTCGTGGTCTCCGACGACCTAGCCGAGCGCGTGGTCGAGGCGATCGCCGCCGCGGCCCAGACCGGCCGGATCGGCGACGGCAAGATCTTCGTGATCCCGATCGAGACCGCGCTGCGCATCCGCACCGGAGAGCGCAACGACGACGCGATCTGACCGTCGCCAGCCCTCACCCGCAAACCCATTTCATCAAGGCTTCGCCGATCCTGGGCTCAACCGGGATGGCGGGAAAGAAGGACCAGACATGAGCAAGGCAACTGACATCCTCAAGCGCGTCAAGGACGAGGAGATCGAGTGGATCGACCTGCGCTTCACCGATCCCAAGGGCAAGTGGCAGCACCTGACCATGGTCGCCTCGGTGATCGGCGAGGATGAGCTGGAAGACGGCCTGATGTTCGACGGCTCGTCGATCGAGGGCTGGAAGGCGATCAACGAGTCCGACATGATCCTCAAGCCCGACCTCGACGCGGTCTATATCGACCCGTTCAGCGCGACGCCGATGATGATCATCTGCTGCGACGTGGTCGAGCCCTCGACCGGCGAGCTCTATGCCCGCGATCCGCGCTCGACCGCCAAGCGCGCCGAGGCCTTCGTCAAGTCGAGCGGCGTGGGCGACACCGTCTATGTCGGCCCGGAAGCCGAGTTCTTCATCTTCGACGACGTCCGCTTCTACGACGGCTACGACGGCAACGGCTTCAAGATCGACGACATCGAGCTGCCGACCAACTCGAGCAAGGAATACGAGGGCGGCAACCTCGCCCACCGGCCGCGCGCCAAGGGCGGCTACTTCCCGGTCGCGCCGATCGACAGCTGCGTCGACATCCGCGGCGAGATGGTCTCGACCATGATCGAGATGGGCCTGCCCTGCGACAAGCACCACCACGAGGTCGCCGCCGCCCAGCACGAGCTGGGCCTGACCTTCGGCACCCTGGTCCAGACCGCCGACCGGATGCAGGTCTACAAGTACGTCGTGCAGCAGGTCGCCCAGGCCTATGGCAAGACGGCGACCTTCATGCCCAAGCCGATCATGAAGGACAACGGCTCGGGGATGCACACCCATATCTCGATCTGGGACGGCGGCAAGCCGCTGTTCGCCGGCAACGGCTATGCCGGCCTGTCGGACATGTGCCTCTACTTCATCGGCGGCGTCATCAAGCACGCCAAGGCGCTCAACGCCTTCACCAACCCGACCACCAACAGCTACAAGCGCCTGGTGCCGGGCTACGAGGCGCCGGTGCTGCTCGCCTATTCGGCCCGCAACCGCTCGGCCTCGTGCCGCATCCCCTACGGCTCGGGCGAGAAGGCGAAGCGCGTCGAGTTCCGCTTCCCCGATGCCATGGCCAACCCCTACCTGTGCTACGCGGCGCTGCTGATGGCCGGGCTCGACGGGATCAAGAACCGGATCCATCCGGGCGAGGCGATGGACAAGAACCTCTACGACCTGCCGCCGGCCGAGCTGGCCGAAGTGCCGACCGTCTGCGGCTCGCTGCGCGAGGCGCTCGACAGCCTGGCCGCCGATCACGACTTCCTGATCCAGGGCGGCGTGTTCACAAAGGACCAGATCGACGCCTACCTCGAGATGAAGTGGCCCGAGGTGATGCGCTGGGAAACCACGCCCTCGGCGGTCGAGTTCGACATGTACTACAGCTGGTAAGCTCACCCTTACCGAGCGAACAGGGCGTCCGGGGCAACCCGGGCGCCTTTTTCGTTGCGCGCGGCGCCGGAGCGAGGGTCAGCCGGCCCAGGCCATGCGGCCGGCTCCGCCTTCGCCGGCCTCGCTCTCGCCGGTCCCGTCCGCGAGCGCCCGCTCCAGCGTGGCGACGTCGAGCGCGCGCCAGTAGTAGTGCCCCTGGATGAGGTCGCAGCCCGCGGCGCGGACGAGGTCGCGCTGGAGCGCGGTCTCGACCCCCTCGGCGACGATCTTCATCTGGAGGTCGCGCCCCAGCGCCGAGATCGCGCGGAGGATGGCGTGGCCGTCGAGGTCGTTCTCGATGTTCTGGACGAACAGGCGGTCGACCTTGATCCCGTCGAACTTGAAGGTCCGCAGGTAGCCGAGGCTGGAGAAGCCGATGCCGAAATCGTCGAGCACCACGCTGAAGCCCATCGTCCGCAGCTCCGCCAGGACGGCGAGCACGCGGTCGCTGCGGTCGAGCAGGATGCCCTCCGTCACCTCGAAGGTGTAGCGGCGCGGGTCGATCCCGTGGCGCTCGACGAGGCCGCGCAGCTGGGCGATGAAGCCGCGCGACATGAGCTGGAGCGGCGAGAGGTTGATCGAGACGCCCGGCCCCGCCCAGCCGCGGCTGTCGGCAAAGACCCGGCCGATCACCCAGGCGCCCAGCACCTCCATCAGCCCGCTCTGCTCGGCGACCGGCACGAAGACCCCCGGCCCGATCTCGCCGCGCTGCGGGTGGCTCCAGCGCAGCAGGGCCTCGCAGGAGACGATCCGGCCGCTGTCGATCGCGACGATCGGCTGATAGACCATGTGGAGCTGGTCCTGCTCGACCGCCTCGCGCAGCTCGCTCTCCAGCTCGTGCCGCCAGCGCACCGAATCCTCCATCTCCGGGGTGAAGGCGCGCCAGCGCCCCCGGCCGCGGTGCTTGGCCCGGTAGAGCGCGATGTCGGCGTTGCGCAACAGCTCGCCGGGATCGGTGCTGTGGTCGGGCGCCCAGCTTATCCCGCAGGAGGCCGAGACGGTGATCGAATGGCCGAAGACCTGGAACGGCTCGCTGCACAGGCGGACGATGTCGGCGCCCAGCTCGCGCGCGGACGGCGAGCTGCGCCGGGCCGAGCGCAGCAGCACGAACTCGTCGCCGCCGAGCCGCGCCAGGACGTCGCCGTCACCGAGGCGGTCGCGGACACGCTGGGCGACCTGGCAGATCAACTCGTCGCCGACGTGGTGGCCCAGGGTGTCGTTGATCATCTTGAAGTGGTCGAGGTCGAAATAGGCGACGATGACCAGGTCGTCCTCGTCCCCGCCCCTCACGGCCCGCCGCTCCAGCTTCTCCTTGAGCTTCTGGAGGAACTGGGCGCGGTTGGGCAGGCCGGTCATGGCGTCGTGCAGGGCGTTGTGGTGGGCCTGGGTCTCGCTGGCGCGAAGCTCGCGCGTGGTGGTCAGCAGGGCGCGGATGACCGCCACCGCGCCGGCCAGCATCGCCACCATGCACAGCAGGAAGACCACGAACAGCGGCACGACCCGCGCCCGCACCAGCGCGCTGCGCGGGACCGATTTCCACACCAGCCAGCCCAGCCGCTCGCCCTGCGAGCCGACGATCGCGAAGGAATTGAGCCCATCGTCGTCCGGCGGGGGACTGGCGCTGAAGCGCATGTCGTCGAGCAGCAGGCCCCGGCTCACGCGGGCGAGGAACCCGGCGTCGAAGAAGCGGATCGAGACGAGGTTGCCGGGCCGCGCCTTGAGCAGGCCGTAGTCCCGGTCCGGCAGGATCGAGGAGATCGTCAGCAGGCCGGGCTTGCCCTGATAGTCGACGAGCATCGAGGTCCAGCGCGGCAGCGGCGCCCCGGCGGCGTCGAACGGCCAAGTGGTGTCGCCGATCCGGCGGAACTCGGCCGGCCGCCCCAGGATATGGCCGCCCCGCTCGATCTCGGCCAGGCCCGCCCGGACCTGGGCCCGCAGCGGCGCGAAGTCCTCGCCGCCGGCCGGCTGGCCCTCGTTCCAGGCGCGGATCAGGTCGCCCTCGGGCGAGAGCAGGAACATGTGGTCGTAGTTGAAGTTCGACCACATCACCTGGCCGATGTTGCGGTCGGCCCAGACGATGTCGCGGCGCAGGACCGTGGCCTTGAAGCTCTCGTCCCAGGTGAGCTGGACCTTCTGCTGGGCGATCGAGCCGGTCCCGGCGCGCTCGACGAAGTTGGCGACCAGCTTGCGGTCGTTGGCCCGGTCGAGCTCGTCGACATAGGCCATGGACTGACGGAAGGTGACGACCAGCGTCGCCGCGAAGGCGACCATGGTGAGGCCGAGAACGCAGAGGATCAGCCGCAGGCGCACCTGACGCTTCGCTCCCCCGAGCCTCCGTCCCAAAGCGTCGATCCTGGCCATCGTGCCGCGAGATGGCATGGGATTGGTAAATGTCGCATAAACCGTGACTTAAGGGCACCTGCCGCGCAAGCGTGTCGCCGGCTCGTCCCCGGCCGAGCCCGTCTCTCCGCAAAAAACCATTTTCCTACAGGCCCGGCGCGCGCCTAATTGTTTCGCCTCCCGATTCGCGAGGCCCCTCCCCATGGAACTTTCCCCGACCGCCATCGACCGCAAGCCCGTGTTCGACGCCGTGCGCGCCCTGCTCGGCCGTTCCTTCCGCCAGGCCGAGGTCGCGGCCCTCGACGGCGCGATCGACCGGGCGCTCGGGCTGATCCCTCCCGCGCCCGAGCGCAGCCTCGGCCCGGCGGGCGCGGCGCTGATCCGGCGCTGGGAGGGCTGCGGCCGCCTGCGCCCCGACGGGCGGTTCGAGGCCTATCCCGACCCCGGCAGCGCGGACGGCAAGCCCTGGACCATCGGCTGGGGCGCGACCGGCGCAGGCATCGGTCCCGGCACGGTCTGGACGCAGGAGCAATGCGACGAACGCTTCGCCCGCGACGCCGCGCGGATCGCCGCCGACGTCGCCCGGACGCTGGGCGAGGCGCCGACCACGCAGAACCAGTTCGATGCGCTGGTCTCGTTCCACTACAACACCGGCCGGATCGCCGACGCCACCCTGACGCGCAAGCATATCGCCGGCGACCATGCCGGGGCCCGGGCCGAGTTCGGCAAGTGGGTCCACAACGACGGCAAGGTCCTGCGCGGCCTGGTCCGCCGCCGCGCGGAGGAAGCGGAACTGTACGGGCGGGCCTAGAGCAAGATGCCCGGCCTGGCCTCAATAGTCCTTGCTGACTTTCAGGTTCATGCTCTGCCGCCCCAGGGTCGAGACGCTGCCCAGCAACGAGAGCCAGCTCGTCACCCGGAACTCCAGGCTGGTCGCGTTGTAGCCGCGGCCGTCGGTGACGATCTCGGCATAGAAGCGGCGGCCGAAATACTTGCCCGCGGCCACGCCGGTGCCGCGGCCGAGCGCCGGATCGGCGGTGATGATCCGCAGCCGGTCGAGCCCGATCGCCGAGCGCAGCTTGTTGATCGGGTCCAGCCCACCGCCGCCGCGCAGCGAGGCAAGGGCCGCGCCGAGCTGGAGCGCCTCGGGCGCCGAAATCTGGGTGATCGAGCTGCCGAACAGCAGGCGGGCGAGCAGTTCGTCCTCGGGCATGGCCGGGGTCGAGGAGAAGACGATCTCCGGCTTAGCCGCGCTGCCGCCGACCGTGACCCGCGCGGTCAGGCCCGTCACCTCCGCCTCGGCGACGATGTCGACGCGCGGATTGGGCGGGCTCTCGCCGTCGAAGTTGATGCGGCCGCGGGTCACGTCGAAATGGGTCCCGGCGAAGTCGTAGCTGCCGCGCACGAGGTCGGCCTGGCCGAAGATCCGCGGCGCGTCGGTATCGCCGCGCAGGCGGATGGCGGCGCCCCATTCGCTGTCGAGGCCCATGCCGCGCACCGCGATCCGGTTGTCGCCCGCCGCGTCGATCAGGAACCTCCACGGCCGCGCCCGGGCGCGCGGCGGGGCGATGTCGGCCGGCGCGTTGATCTCGCGGGTCGGGATGTTCGGCAGGTCCGCCGCGGTCGAGGCGCGGCCGAGCTGCCAGCTCGCCCGGTCGATCGCGACGCGCCCGGCGATTGTCCCGGCAAGCCCGTCCGAGACGATCCGCAGCGGCCCGGTGACGGTCGCGCTCATGTCGACCCGGTTGAGCAGCCGCGCGTCGCGCGCGGCGAGCTTGAGGTCGAGCACCGGGCCCTTGGTGTCGAGGTCGCTGAGGTCGACGAAGCCGCTGCCCGCCACGGTGCCGCCGCCCGCGACCTGCCCGGCGAAGCGGCTCAGCGTCAGGCGCGAGCCGGCGAAGGTCCCTTGCAGGGCGATCTGCGAGACGTCGGCCCCGATCATCTGGCTCTGGAGGCGCAGGGCGCTGCTGGCGATCGAGCCGCGCATCGAGGGGTTGTCGAGCGTGCCGGTGACATCGGCGGCCACCGCCAGCGGGCCGGTGAGGTCGAAGGCGTCGATCGCCGCGAGCCGCCACAGCGCGTCGGCCGGGCCGTCGTAGCGGAGCTGGCCGAACAGGCTGCCCGCGCGCAGGCGGGCCACGAGGTCGCCGCCCTGCGGCAAGCCGGAGATCCGCGCCTGGAGCCGCCCGCGCGTTTGCCCGCCCTCGCGCGCGACGGCGCGGGTCTCCAGCGCATTGGCGCCGAGGTTGGCGACGAGCGCGAGGTCGACCGGGCGCGAGGTGAGGATCAGGCCCGAGCGGGTCAGGCCCTTGATCATCAGTTGCGCCGAGCCGGTCGGCACTCCGCCCATAATGCTGTTGGCGCGTGGCTTGCGATACTCGACCACGCCCGAGGCCTTGCCGCCGAGGCCGACGTCGGAGACCAGGATATCGGCGAGCGACAGCGGCATGTCGGCCAGGGCCAGGCGCAGCTCGGTCTGGGTATTGCCGAGCAGGCCCGAGGCGATCAGCCGCCCGCCGGCATAGCTGACCTGGGTCGGCGCGAGCCGCCAGCCGCCATCCTCGGAGGTGAGCACGGCGCGGCGCGGCATGGATATCTTCTGGCCGGCGAACTCGCCGTTGGCGAGGAGCGCGACACGGCCGGGCTCGAACTCGGCGAAGGACTGGAGCGCGAAGCGGCTGCCGCGCCGCCCGGCGATCGAGGCCGTGACCCGCCCGCGCCCGTCCTGGACGCTGGCCTGGGCGGCGATCCGGCCGAGGAACAGGGTGCCGCGGGCGATGCCCTGGCCGAGCAGGTTGCCCGAGACCGTGGTGTGGCCCTTGGCGATGAGGCCGGTGGCCTCCAGCCGGCCGGAGCTGATCGTCAGCGGGTTCTCGCCGCCGAAGCGGGCGTTCTCGGCGGTCAATGCGACATTGAAGCCCTGCCCGCCGCCGCGCGGCTGGAGCGCGATCGTCCCGTCGACCCCGCCGCCGGCCAGCCGCAGCGTGCCGTCGGCCCCACCGTTGCCGATCACCAGCGCGCCGGTGACGTTGGTCTTCCACACCTCCATCCGCTCGATCTGGAGCCGCGTCGGCCCGCCGGGCGGGGAGAACAGCCCCAGCGTCCCGCTGAACGGGCCAAGGGTGGAGCCGCCCGAGGTCTCGATCCGGAAGCCGCCGGGGATCGGGGCGAGGCCGACGCCGACGTCCTTGAGCCCGGCGGCGGGCAGCGGGCTGGCGAAGACCAGCACGGCGCGCGGGCCGTCTCCGGCAATGCTCGCCTGGACCGTGAACGGCCCGTAGTCGGCATGGCGGCCACCGCCGCTGAGCGTGGTCGTGCTGCCGACGAGGCGGCCCGAGACGTTGAGCGAGAGCTTGCTGGCGTTGAGGCTCGCCCGCTCGAAGACCAGCGGCATCCCGCCGCCCATCCGCAGGCCGCCGGCGAAGCGGATGCCGGTGCCGGCGATCGTGGTCAGCGTCGGGTTGTCGACCCGCGGCATGGAGCCGCCGAGATTGGCGGCGAGCCGCCAGGGGACGCCCGCGCCGAACTTGAGCAGGATCTTGGCGTCGGCATTGACCGTGCCGAGGTCCTGGAGGTGCCAGCCGCGCGCCGCGACCGGCCCGGCCAGGGCATAGCCGCCGCGCGAGACGTCGCCGCGCAGGACCAGCCGCGCGGCGAGGCCGGGGACGACCATCGCCAGGTTGTCGCCGGCCAGCCGCGAGCCCTGGAGCTGGAGCCGCCCGGTCAACCGCGCATCGACCAGGCGCGGGTCGACCGTGGCGTTGCCGGTGACGATGCGCGCGGCGCGCGCGTTAAGCGGCAGGGTCCAGAGCGTGTCCTGCCGGGTCGCGACGCCGGTCTGGACGAAGCGCTCGACGCGCAGCGTGCCGCTCGTCACCCGCTCGGCGA
Source organism: uncultured Novosphingobium sp. (assembly GCA_938005655.1). Taxonomy (GTDB): domain Bacteria; phylum Pseudomonadota; class Alphaproteobacteria; order Sphingomonadales; family Sphingomonadaceae; genus Novosphingobium. The sequence continues at coordinate 10,950 of CALLNA010000057.1, read as the reverse complement.
CGAGGGCGTGGCGGATGCTGAGCGCGGTGAACTTGCCGTCGAACTGGAGGCTGAGCCCGGCGCGCTCGATCCGCGTGCCCTCGATCACCTCGGGATCGCGCAGGGCGGCCTTGATCGTGAGGCCGTCGACCGCGTTGTTGCCGAGGTCGACGGTGCCGCGCGCCTCGGCCTGGGCGCCGCCGCCGATCGCGAGCAGCCGGCCGTTCAGCACCGAATCGACCAGGGTGCCCTGGGCGTCGATCGCCACGGCCTGGCCCGCGACGCGCGCCGCCGGGCCGGTCAGCAGGTCGCGCGGCCAGACCAGGCCGAGCACGCCGTAGCGGCCCGAACGGTTGGTCAGGCGCAGCGCAGCGAGCTGGGTTCCGGCCGAATCGACGAGCAACGCGCCGCGCCAGTCGCGCCAGGTGCCCTTGCCGATGATCCGCGCGCGCAGGTCGCGCTGGGCGCCCGACAGGCTCGCCAGCAGGCCGCCCTTGGGGGCCACGTAGTCGAGCCCCATGTCGAACTTGTCGCGGTCGGGCTCGGCGTCGAGCAGGGCGACGAAGCGGTCGCCGCCGCCGAGTTGCGCCTGGGTGCGGATCAGCGCGCGGCCCTTGCGGATGTCGGCCTTGGCGATCAGGTCGACGCGCCGCCGGTCCGGCCCGAGCACGCCGGGGGCGACGCTCAGCCGGTCCAGCTCCAGATGATCGATGCGGATGTCGAAATTGGGCAGGATCGGCGCGTCCGGCGGGCCGGGACGCAGCTTCCACTGGCGCAGCAGGACGCCGCGGTGGAGCGTGAGCCGGCGCACGTCGAGGCCGCTGGTGAACCAGTGGAACGGCCGCCAGTCCAGCTCCGCCTCGGGCACCTGGAGGAACCGGCCATGGGGATCGGACAGGACCACGTCCTTGAGCACGGCCTTGCCATAGAGCGAGCCGTCGATCCGCCCGATCGAGATGCGCAGGCCAGAGGCCGGGGCATAGTTCGCGATCTGGCTGACGACGTAGCGATGCCCGATCGGGCTGTTGAGCACGATCACCCCGAGCGCGAGGACGCCGAAGACCGCGAGCACCGCGGCGAGCAGGTACTTGCGCCAGGCCCGCCCCCGGGAGCCCCGGGCCGGCGGCGGCGCGGGGGGCATTGCCTCCCCTTCGGTCAGAGCGTCCTCGGCCATCAGAAGGCCTGGCCCAGCGCGACATAGACCGCGACGCGGCTATCGCCCGCGCGCGGGTTGAGCGGAGTCGCGACGTCGACACGCAGCGGGCCGAAGCCGGTCTTGTAGCGCAGCCCGATCCCCGCGCCGTAGCGGATGTCGCCGAAGCTCGGGATCGTGCCCTCGTCCACGCCGCCCGCGTCGAGGAAGGGCACGACCGAGAGGTTGCCGCCGAACAGCCCGGTGCGGATGCGCGCCTCGATCGAGGCCTCGTAGAGCGAGCGCCCGCCGCTCGGATCGTTGGCCGCGTTGCGCGGGCCGATGAGCTGGTAGCCGTAGCCGCGCACCGAGCCCCCGCCGCCCGCGTAGAACCGCCGCGACGGGGCGATGTCCTGAACGTCCGCGCCCTGGATCGAACCCAGCCGCACCCGCGCCGCCAGAACGAAGTTGCCGACCGGCTGGTAGAAGCTCGCGTCGGCCTGGACCTTGGCGTAGAACGAGGTCTTGCCGAGGTGCTGCGACACCTCCGGCGAGACCCGCAGCGCCCCGCGCAGGCCCCTGGTCGGGTCGAGCAGGTCGTCGGTGCCGTCGAAGGCGGCGCGCAGCGGCAGCGCCCCGGTCAGGTAGGTGGAGCGCGGCGCATTGGTGTCGCTCGACCCCTCGCGCTCGTCCGACAGGTTGACCTCGACCCCGGCCGACCAGACCCACGGCTTCTGGAACAGCAGCGTGGTCAGCTTCTCGAAGGTGGTGGTGAAGGCCACCGTCCGCGCGCCGTAGGCGTCGAGGTTGGAGTTGCTGGCGTAGAGGTCGGCGGTCAAGACCTGGTCGCGGCCCTTGAAGTTGTTGCGGCGGAAGGTGACGCCGGCAAGCTGCTCCTTGGTCCCGGCGATCGCCCGCAGGCGCAGCATCCCCTCGGGCGGGAACAGGTTGCGGTGCTCCCACTGCACCTCGGCGCGGAAGCCGTCGCCGGTGTCGTAGCCGAGCTGACCCGAGATCGTCCGCAGCGGCGCCTTGGTCATCTCGACGTCGAGCGCGACCTCGCCCGGCTGGCCCGGCGCGGGCGCGCGGGTCTCGCGCGGGGTCACGCTGGCGCTGCCGACCAGGCCGGTCGCCAGGATCGCGCGGCGCAGGTCGTCGCGCAGCGAGCGCTGGTAGAGGTCGCCGGGCTCGAACCGGGCGATCTCCTCCAGATGGCGGGAGGACAGGAACTTCTCCAGGTTGGAGTGGACCCGGCCGAAATTGTACTTGCCGCCCGGCGTCACCGGCTGGGTCAAGTCGCCCTCCTCGCGGCGATGGTCGACTAGCAGGTCCGGCTCGCCGAGCTTGGCGAAGGGATAGCCGCTCTCCGCCAGGGCCAGGTCGAGCGCGCCCTGAGCGGTCACGATCCGGTCGGCATAGACCGGGTCGCCCGGCTGGATGCCGTAACGGCCGCGCAGCAACGGATAGTCGGCCCCGGTGGTCTCCAGCGTCGGCAGCTCGATCTTGCCGAACTTGTAGCGCGGCCCCGGCGCGATGTCGAAGCGCACCCCGGCTTCCGCCCCGGCCTTCTCGGCGCCGGGCTCGATCCCGTTGATCGTCTGGATCACGTCGCCGTCGTAATAGCCGTAGATCCGCAGCAACTTGCCGAGCAGATCGCGGTCGGCCCGCGCGCGGACGCCGATCTGGCCGACCTCCTCCGCGCTCCCCCCCAGGCTTTCGAGCGTCGAGAGGCCCTTGAAGCGCTTCTCGAACTCGTCGCGCTCGGGGAACTGGGCGGGGTCGACCGGGAAGGCCAGCGACAGCCGCGAGGAAACACGGGTAACGTCGCCCTTCGGCGCCACCGGCGCCGGCATCGCGTCGAACGCGGCCTGGAGCGCGGCGATGTCCGGATCGGGCTCCAGCGAGGCGAGCGCCGGAAGCTCCAGCTCCTGATCGGGCCAGGGCAGGGTGAAACCGGCCGTGTCGGCCAGCGGCGAGGCGGGGTCGACGGCCGGCAGCTCGTCCGGCTGGGCCGGGGGCTGGACCTTGGCGAAGTCCTCCGGGTTCTGGACCGCGGAATCCGGGATCAGCGCCTCGAGCTCGGGATCGGTCTGCCCGCTCTGGGCGAAGGCCGTCGGCGCGGGGAACGCGGAGACGGCCAGCAGGGCGGCCAGGACCGCCGCGATTCCACGGTCAGTCGACGAGGCGATATTGCTCCTGCCCGCCGGGCACGCCGTCCTTCCCGCTGCCCGCCGGGACCGGCACGTCGTTGCGCTGCAATCCGGCGGCATGGGCGATGAGGCGTTCCTGCTCTGCGGGTTCGATCCGTTCCCAGCCGGGACGGCCGAGCCGTTCGAGCGGGCGATAGCGAATCTTGTACTGCATCCGCGCCGAGCCATCGACCCAATAGCCGAGATAGACGTAAGGAAGCCCTTCTTGAGCCGCCCGGCGGATGTGATCGAGGATGATGTAATTGCCAAGCCCCGTCCGCGTCTCATGTTCCGGGTCGTAGAAGCTGTAGATCATCGACAACCCGTCGCCCTGCTTGTCGGTGAGGCATCCGCCGACCAGCCGGCCGGGCGTCACCCCATCGAACGAGGGCTCCCTATATTCAATGACATAGCTCGTGACGGGCGTGTGCTCCACCATGTCGGCGAAATCAACGTCATCCATCGTCGCCATGCCGCCGCCCGGATGCCGGGCGCCGAGGTAACGCTGGAGCAGCTCGAATTGTTCCGAGGTCGACCAGGGCCGGCAGGCCGTGACCACCAGGTCCGAGTTCCGCTTGAGGTTGCGGCGCTGCGTAGCGGAAGGCTGGAACTCGTCGGCGCAGACCCGGACCGAGACGCAGGCCTGGCAATCGATGCACGAGGGCCGGTAGGCGACGGTCTGGCTGCGGCGGAAGCCGATCCGCCCCAACGCGTCGTTCAACGCGTCGGCGTGGGGGCCCTTGAGCTCGGTGAAGACCTTCCGCTCCGTCCTGCCCGGAAGGTACGGGCAAGGCGCGGGGCTGGTAACGAAGAACCGGGGAAAGCGAACGGGTGCCGTCACGGGTTTTCCGGGTTCCTCTGCACGGCGCACGGGAATTCGTGCTGCGATGCAAACTATGCCCGCTGTTCGCCAATGGTGAAAGAGTTTTAACCACGAAACACGGTAAACGGTCGGTTATTTTGCACAGCTACGGGCTTTCCGTAGCGCTTTGGGTCAGGCCTCGCGGAATTCCCTAACCCGGGCCCGGCGCAGGAGCCGATCCTCCAGCGAATAATAGAGCAGGATGTCGCCTTCCTGGTCGAGGCAGGAGGCGGCGAAGGCGATGTCGGTTCCCGCCCGCTCCTCGGGCGGAGGCGGGACGAGGAGCGGCTCGACCCCGCGCGCGACGACCCGCGAATAGTTCTCGTCGAAGGCGATCCAGCCGATCCGCCAGCGCGCATCGGCAGTCGCCCCGTTGTAGAACATGACCGGCGGTTGGCCCTTGCGGGCGACGATCGGCCCGGTCGAGAGGTGCCAGTTGTCCCACGAGTTCTCGCGGATCGTGAAGGGATCGACGGCCGCCTTCCACGGCCCGGCGGGATCGTCGGACAGGGCAAGGCCGATCCGTGAAGCGTTGTCCCGCGCATATTCGTAGAACAGGCGGTAGCGCCCGTCCGCGCCGCGGGCGACGGTCGCCTCCTTGATGTTGCCCTCGCCCTCGGGGGCCTTGAGCATGACCTGCTGCTTGGTCAGGCAGGTCAGGTCCGCGCCCTCGGCCACCAGCAACGAGCCCTGCTCGCGCCGCGCGTCAACGCCGGTGTAGAAGACCAGCAAGTGCTTGTCGGAAGACAGCACCACGGTCGGGTCCTCCACCCCGCCCGCATCGACCGCGTCGGGGCCGGGCACGATCGCCGGCTTGGGCTTCATCGTGAAGCACAGCCCGTCCTGCGATACGCCGGCATAGATCACCCCGGTCGGATCGCGTGGCCCGAGCGGGTTGGGCAGCACCCGCACCAGCAGATGGATGCGGCCGTCGACCTTCCAGACGTAGGGGCTCATCAGGTCGTGCCCGGCGAGCAGGCCGTTCTCCCCGGCGATATCGAGCGTGACCACCTCGATCTCCTCGACGAGGTAGGCGACCTGCCGCGTGGAGGGCCGCCCGGTCATGCGCCGGCCGCCACGGTGAGCGACAGGGCGCCGTCGATGGTGACGGTGGTCCCGGTGATATAGCCGGCGTGCTCCGAGAGCAGGAACAGGACCAGCTCGGCGACCTCCTCGGGGCGGCCGGCGCGGCCCCAGGGGATCGCCGCCTCCCGCCGCTTCAGCTCGGCCGGATCGTCGAGCGCGGCCTGGTTCATCGCGGTGAGGATCATGCCCGGCGCGACCCCGTTCACCGCGATCCCGCGCGGCGCCAACTCCAGCGCGAGCGTGGTGGTGAGCTGGGCGAGGCCGCCCTTGGCGCTGTCGTACTCGACCCCGCCGGGGCGCGGGGCGTGCTCGTGAATCGAGGAGATGTTCACGATGCGGCCGCCCTCCCCCGCCGCCAGCGCGCGCACGAAGCGGCGGCAGGTCAGGAACGGGCCGTAGAGGTCAGCGCGCACCACGCGGTCGAACTGGGCGAGCGGCATGTCGCCGATCGGGGTGCCGGTCATGTTGAGCCCGGCCGAGTTCACCAGCAGGCGGACCGGGCCGAACGCGGCCTCGGCGGCGGCGAACAGGGCCTCGACCGCGGCCTCCTCGGCGACGTCGGCCTGATGCGCGAGGGCACGCCCGCCCGCTGCCTCGATCTCGCGGACGACCTCGCCGGCGGCGGCCTCGTCATGGAACCAGGTAAGGACGACCGCGGCGTTCGTCCGGCCGAGCGCCAGCGCGCAAGCCTTGCCGATCCCCGATTCTCCGCCCGTGACGACGGCGCATTGCCCGCGAAAGTCCATCGCCCGGTCAACGCGCGGGGCGCAGGCGAGTTGCATGAACAATCGGTCAGGTGGCCCGCAAGCCGCGTCTTCTGAGGAGGAAAGGGACTTGGGCCCTCAGTTCAGCTCCATCTGGCTGACCTCGAAGCCCTCGGCGCGCAGCGCCTCGATCAGGGCTTCGAGCTGCTCGCGGTCGCGCGCCTCGCATTCGATCTCGGTGGCGAGGCCCTTGGCCGGCAGGTGGGTGAAGACCCGCTGGTGGACGATCTCGATGATGTTGACGTTGTGGTCGAAGAACACTTTCGAGACGCGGTAGAGCGAGCCCGGGCGGTCCTGCAACACCAGCCGCAGCCGCGCGAGCCGGCCCGAGCGGGCGAGGTCGCGCAGCAGGACGTTGGCGAGCAGGCGCGTGTCGATGTTGCCGCCCGAGAGGACGATGCCGACCTTGCGGCCCGCGAAGACGTGCGGGTGGGCGAGCACCGCGCCGAGCCCGGCGGCGCCGGCGCCCTCGACCACGGTCTTCTCGATCTGGAGCAGCAGGGCCAGCGCGCCCTCGATCTCGTTCTCGCTGACCAGCAGGAAGTCGTCGAGCAACTCGCCGAGCATGGCGCTGGTCATCTTGCCCGGCTCGAACACGGCGATGCCCTCGGCCAGGGTATCGCCGCCGACCGGGCGGTTCGTGCCCTTGAGCAGGTTGAACATCGACGGGTAAAGCTCGGCCTCGACGCCGATGAGCTGGATGTCCGGCTTCAGGTCGCGGGCGATCACGCCCATGCCGGTGGACAGCCCGCCCCCGCCGACCGGGATCGCCAGGACCTCCAGGTCGGGCACGTCCTCCAGCATCTCCAGCGCGACCGTGCCCTGCCCCGCCGCGACCTGCGGATCATCGAAGGGGTGGACGAAGGTCAGGCCCAGCTCGGTCTCCAGCTTGCGGGCGTGGGCCGAGGCCTCGTCGAAGCTCTCGCCGTGGAGGACGACCGTGCCGCCGACCGCCTCGGTCTGCATCACCTTCACCACCGGGGTCGTGCGCGGCATGACGATCGTCACCGGCACGCCGAGCCGGGTGCCGTGGTAGGACAGGCCCTGCGAATGGTTCCCCGCCGAGGCCGCGATCACGCCGCGCGCGCGCTGCTCCGCGGTAAGCTGGAGGATCGCGTTGAGCGCGCCGCGCTCCTTGTAGGCGGCGGTGAACTGGTGGTTCTCGAACTTGAGGTAGATCTCCGCGCCGGTGATCGCGCTCAGCGTCTTGCTGTGCAGGGTCGGCGTGCGGATGACCGCGCCGCCGATCCGCGCAGCCGCGGCGCGGACGTCGGCGGCGGTGAGCAGCGGCGTGGCGCTGTCGGCGGGCTGGAGAGCGGCTGTGGACATGATGCCGCGCGCCCTACCGGAAAGCCGCGGGATTGGGAACCGCTAGAGTTTGGTCCACTTATGTGGAAACGGTTCCTGATTCAGCCACGCTGAATCAGACTCTAACGACGCCGCCGGCCCGTCCCTTTGGGCGAAACCAGCGCGACGAGCGCCGTGACCACGATCACGGCGATGGTATCGGCGATCCAGTCGCGGATGTCGCAATCGCGCCCCAGCGCGGGGATCGACTGCGCCACCTCGATCAGCGCGCCAAGGAACGAGAGCCGTTCGATCACCCGCCAGCGCGGCGCCTTCGGGAAAGCCAGGCCGGCGAGCAGCGCCAGGGTGGCGAAGGCGATCATGTGCTCGACCTTGTCGCCCCAGCGGTCGGTCGGCAGCTTCGGCGGCTTGGGCAGCAGGGCCATCGTCACCGCGAAAAGGCAGGCGAGCACGAAGGCGATCTGCATGAACTGGACGAAGCGGCGGTTGGCAAGGAGGCGCATCGTCTCAGCCGATAGAGCATTGGCCGTTGCTGGCAAGATCGATGCCGCTACAAGGGCCTGCATGACGGACAAGCGACGCGTAACGATGATCGGCCTCGGGGTGATGGGCGGGCCGATCGCCCGGCACATCGGCCATGCCGGCCACGACCTGACGATCTACAACCGCACGCCCGCCCGGGTCGAGAAGTGGCTGGCGGACAACCCCTTGCTCTCCCCGCGCGTCGCGACGAGCCCGGCCGACGGGGCGAGCGATGCCGATGTCGTGATCACCTGCGTCGGCGACGACGACGACCTCTCCGACGTCGTGCTCGGCCCCCAAGGCGTGTTCACCCGGCTGCGTCGCGGCGGGGTGTTCATCGACCACACCACGGTCTCGGCCCGCATCGCCCGGCAGGTCGCGGTCGAGGCGCGGGACAAGCAGGTCCACTGCGTCGACGCGCCGATGACCGGATCGCAGATCGGCGCGGAAAACGGCACGCTGACTCTGATGTGCGGTGGCCGCCCCGACGCGATCGAGGCGGCGCGGCCGGTGATGGAGGCCTATTCGCAGCGCATCGTCCACATCGGCAAGGCGGGCGCCGGCCAGTCGACCAAGGCGGTCAACCAGATCTGCATCGCCGGCGTCGTCGCCGGGCTGGCCGAGGCAGTGCGCTTCGCCCAAGCCGCGCACCTCGACATGGCCAAGGTCTATGAGGCAATCTCCGGCGGCGCGGCGCAAAGCTGGGAAATGGACAACCGCTGGCAGACCATGGCCAACGACCAGTTCGACTTCGGCTTCGCGGTCGACTGGATGCGCAAGGACCTGGGCCTGGCGATGGACGAGGGCCGCTCGCTCGGCGTCTCACTGCCGATCACGGCCCTGGTCAACCAGTTCTATGCCGAGGTCCAGGCGCTCGGCGCCGGCCGCCAGGACACCAGCGCCCTCGTCCGCCGCCTGCCGCGCAAGGGCGGGAAGTGATGGCGCTCTCTGGAAAAAACCTCCCCATCCTGGGGAGGATTGCGGCGACCCTGCTGCTGCTCCCCATCCCCGCCCACGCCGACACGCTGATCGACAACGTCGAGGGCATGAGCTTCGACGCCAAGGGCAACCTGACCCGCTTCAACGGCGTCCTCGTCGGCAACGACGGGCGGATCGTCCAGGTCCTCGCCCGCGGCGACAAACGGCCGGGCAAGGTCGACTACCGCGTCGACGGCCAGGGCCGCGTCCTAATCCCCGGCTTCGTCGACGCCCATGTCCGGCTGACCGACTACGGCTTCGCCGCCCTGGTGCTCGATCTCTCGGCGGCGCGCACCACCGCCGAGGCCCAGGCCCGCGTCGCCGCCTATGCCGCCGCCCATCCCGATCGGCCGTGGATTCTCGGCACCGGCTGGACCCCGGAAAGCTGGGACAAGGCCGCGCTGCCCACAGCCGCCGACCTCGATTCGGCGGCGGGCGGGCGCCCGGTCTGGATCGTCAGCGCCGACGGCCAGGCCGGCTGGGCCAGCTCGGCCGCGCTCCGGGCCGCGCGGATCGCCGCCGCGACGCCGGACCCGGCGGGCGGGCGCATCCTGCGGATCGGCGCGACCACGACGCCCTCGGGCGTTCTCCTCGGTAACGCCCGGCTCCTCGTCGAGCGGGCCGCCCCGCCGCGCCGCGCCGAGGACCGCGACCTCGCCTTCCTCAAGGCGCAGCAGCTCCTCCTCGCCAAGGGCGTGACCGCGGTGACGGCGATGGGCGCGACGATCGAGGACTGGCAGACTTGGCGCCGCGCCGGCGATACCGGCGCGCTGCGGCTTCGGATCATGGCCTATGCCGACGGGGTGGAGAACATGGCCCTGATCGGCGGCCCCGGCCCGAGCCCCTGGCTCTACGACGACCGGCTGAAGATGAACGGCGTGGTCTTCTCGCTCGACGGCTCGCTCGCCGCGCGGACCGCCCTGCTCAAGGCGCCCTATGCCGATGCTCCGGCGGCCAAGGGCCTCGGCCTGCTCGGCGACACGGCGCTCAAGAACCTGATGAGCCGCGCCGCCTTCGACAACTTCCAGGTCGCCGTCGCCACTAATGGCGACGCCGCTGCCGCCCAGGTGCTCGACGCGATCGAGGCCATCGCCGACACCTACAAGGGCGACCGGCGCTGGCGGATCGAGCAGGCGAGCGCGCTCGACCCCGCCGACCTGCCGCGCCTCGCCCGGGACGGGCTGGTCGCCTCGCTCCAGCCGCAGGCCCTGCCCGCCACGCGCGGCGTGGCCGAAGCGCGGCTCGGGCCCGAGCGGGTCAAGGGCGCCTTCGCCTGGTCCTCGCTGGCGCAGGGTGGGGTGCCGCTGGCCCTGGGTTCGGCGGCGCCGACCTTCGCGCCCGATCCCTTCGCCGGGATCGCCGCGGCGGTCACGCGAGCCGGCGCGGACGGCCAGCCCTTCGGCGGCTGGCAGCCGGAGGAGCGCCTGACCCGCGAGGCGGCACTGGCCGGCTATACCGCCGGGGCCGCCTATGCGGGCTTCGCCGAGGGGCGCTTCGGCCGCATCGCCACCGGCCAACGCGCCGACTTCCTGATCCTCGACCGCGATCCCCTGCTCGCCACCCCCGACGAACTGCGCGCGACCCGCGTCCTCCAGACCTGGGTCGGCGGCCAGCTCGCCTACAAGGCCGAAGACCAGAGCGAAGCCCCGCCCCGCCCGGTGCGCGGCGAGAACGCCGACGGGCGGTAGGACGGGCGAAGGAACAAACGCCCCTCCACAACTCCCGTCACCCGGGGCTTGACCCGGGGTGACGTAGGGAAGGGGTCAGATTTCGGTCGCGGGAATCGAGGCTTGATCCGTTATGGCCGCGGCTTCCCCCGGGCCTGCCGCAGCCTTCTCCGCCGCCTCCCGCGCTTCTTCCTCGGCCTTTTCGCGGGCCGCGCGTTTGTCGCTGAACAGCATGACCAGCAGCGAGCCCTCGAACAGCAGCAGCATCGGGATCGCCAGGGCAAGCTGCGAGGCGACGTCGGGCGGGGTGATGACCGCCGCGATGGCGACGATCGCGACGATCGCATAGCGCCGCGCGCCCGCGAGCTGCTGGCGCGAGACCAGCCCCGCCCGGTTGAGCAGCAGCAGCAGCACCGGCAGCAGGAAGCTCACCCCGAAGGCGAGGATGAACTGCATGACCAGC
>CALLNA010000056.1 GCA_938005655.1 uncultured Novosphingobium sp. | reverse complement strand
CGCATCTTCCTGCCGAACGAGCGCGCGGCCGAGCCGCAGATCGCGGCCATCTACGAGCGGTTCGGGCTCAATGCTCGCCAGATCGAGATACTGAGCCGGGCGACGCCGAAGCGCGACTATTACTGCCAGTCGCGGCGCGGCAATCGGCTGTTCGAGCTGGGCCTGGGCGAAGTCGCGCTCGCCTTCGCGGCCGCTTCCTCCAAGACCGATCAGCTCCGCATCGCCGAACTGGTCGAGACCCACGGCCGCGAGCACTTCGCCGCCGAATGGCTGCGGCATCGCGGCTGCGCCTGGGCGATCGAGCTTCTTCCCGAACCCCAACCCGATCCGCTGGCCGGTCGCCGGGAAGATACTGGCCAGCTCCCCCTTGCCATGAAGGACATGACCCCATGAAGCCCTCCATCCTGCGTCGCGCCGTCCTGGCCGGCACCATCGCCACGTCGAGCATGATCGGCATCACCGCCGCCACGCCCGCGCACGCTCAGTTCGGCGGCATCGTCTATGACCCGACCAACTACGCGCAGAACGTGCTGACGGCCGCCCGGTCGCTCCAGCAAATCAACAACCAGATTCAGCAAATCCAGAATCAGGCGACGAGCCTTATCAACGAGGCGCGCAACCTGACCTCGTTGCCGTTCAGCTCGCTCCAGCAGTTGCAGCAGCAGGTGCAGCGCACCCAGCAGCTTCTCGGGGAAGCACAGCGCATCGCCTACGACGTGCAGAACGTCCAACAGGCGTTCAGCAACCGCTACAAGGGCGCGGCGCTCACCGGCAGCCACGCGCAGATGGTTGCCAACGCGAATGCGCGCTGGGAGGATAGCGTCGGCGCGTTCGAGGATGCGCTGCGTGTGCAGGCTGGCGTCGTCGGCAACATCAACGGCACGCGCACGACGATGGATGGCCTGGTCTCGTCCAGCCAGTCCGCGACCGGCGCGCTCCAGGCCGCGCAGGCGGGCAACCAGCTTCTCGCTCTGCAATCGCAGCAACTCGCGGACCTGACGGCGCTGCTCGCCGCGCAGGGCCGGGCGCAGGCGTTGGATTCGGCGCGCAATGCGGCCGTCGAAGCCGAAAGCCGCGAACGGCTCCGCCGCTTCCTGGCGCGACCCACCGGCTATCAGCCGGGCAACGCGCGCATGTTCCACGACTGAGCCGATGGACACCAAGCTCCTCGCGCGCATCGGCGCCGTGATCTTCATCGCGATCGCGATCACGATGACGGCGATCGAGATGAGCCGTGCGCCCGAGCCCGCGCGCGAGGCGCCGGCGGTTGTCGCCGATCCCTCGGGGACGATCGACCCACTGCTGATCGAGCTGCGCCGCTGCCAGTCCGTCGGGGCTTCGGGCGCGAGCGATCCCGACTGCCTGCGCGCCTGGGCCGAGAACCGCCGCCGGTTCCTTGGCGACAGCGCGCGACCCGCCGCCCGCATCGCCGAAGACGCTTCGGCTCAGGAGAACTGACATGGGCGGCACCGGCGTCGTTGATCGCTTCCTGGACGTTTTCACCCGCTACATCGACAGCGGGTTCGGCCTGCTCGGCGGCGAAGTAGCGTTCATCGCCACCACGCTGATCGTCATCGACGTTACCTTGGCCGCGCTGTTCTGGACCTGGGGCGAAGGCGACGACATCATCGCGCGCCTCGTCAAGAAGACCCTGTTCGTCGGCATCTTCGCCTACATCATCGGCAACTGGAACAGCCTGGCGCGGATCGTCTTCGAGAGCTTCGCCGGCCTCGGCCTGAAAGCGGCCGGCACCGGCTTTACCGCCGCCGAGCTGCTGCAACCAGGCCGCGTCGCGCAAGTCGGTTTGGAAGCTGGCGAACCGATCCTCCAATCCATTTCCGACCTGATGGGCTGGGTCGCATTCTTCGAGAATTTCATCCAGATCGCTGTGCTGCTGTTCGCCTGGGTGATGGTCGTCCTCGCCTTCTTCATCCTGTCGATCCAGCTTTTCATCACGCTCATTGAATTCAAGCTGGCGACGCTCGCCGGCTTCGTGCTCATCCCGTTCGGCCTGTTCGGTAAGACGGCCTTCATGGCCGAACGCGTGCTGGGGCTGGTGATCTCGTCGGGCGTGAAGGTGCTGGTGCTGGCGGTGATCGTCGGCATCGGCTCGACGCTGTTCGACGAGTTTCGCGCTGGCTTCGGCGGCGCGCAACCAACGATTGAAGACGCGATGGCCATCGCGCTCGCTTCGCTATGCCTGCTCGGCCTCGGCATCTTCGGACCGAGCATCGCCAACGGCATCGTCTCTGGCGGTCCTTCGCTGGGCGCAGGCGCCGCGGCAGGAACCGCGCTCGCCGCTGGCGGCGCGCTGGTCGGCGGCGCGGCGGCCGCCCGCCTTGGCGCTGGCGCGGTCGCGGGTGCCGTTGGAGGCGCGGCGCGCGGCAGCGCCTTCGCCTCGGGAGCGGCGAGCAGCGCCTATGCCCTCGGCTCGGCCGGTAAGACCGGGGCGGCCGCGGCAGCGGGCGGCGCGGCCGGCGTCGGCAAGGCTGCCGTCGGCGCCGCCCTCTCGCCGCTCAGGAAGGCGGCAGCCTCGCTCAAGGACAGCTACCGCTCGGGCGGACGCGCCGCCGTCACAGCGACCGGCGGGACCATCTCGGGCGGCGCGGCGGCCCCGTCGCCGGAGGCGTCCGGCGGCTCGCCCGCTTGGGCCGCCGCGATGAAGCGCCGTCAGACCATGACCCACGCCGCGACCGTCGCCGCCCACACGCTGCGCTCGGGCGACGGCGGCGGCAACGGCGCATCGGTCGATGTCAGCCAGAAGGATTGATCCATGTTCAAGCGACCCTCCATCCGCTACGGCCAAACGCCCGAACCGACCACGCCCTACCAGCGCGCGGCGCAGGTATGGGACGACCGGATCGGCTCAGCCCGCGTCCAGGCGAAGAACTGGCGGCTCGCCTTCTTCGGCGCGCTGGCGCTGTCGGGCGGACTTACCGCTGGCCTCGTCTGGCAGTCGGCACGCGGGCACATCGTCCCTTGGGTCGTGCAGGTCGACCGGCTCGGCGAAGCGCAGGCGGTCGCGCCGGCTGAGGCCGGCTACCGCCCGACCGATCCGCAGGTCGCATTCCATCTCGCGCGATTCATCGAACAGGTCAGGAGCATCCCGGCCGATCCGGTCATCGTGCGGCAAAATTGGCTCCGCGCTTACGACTTCACGACCGATCGCGGCGCACTGGCGCTCAACGACTACGCGCGCGCCAACGACCCGTTCGCCGATGTCGGCCGGGTGCAGGTCGCGGTGGATGTCTCCAGCGTCATCCGCGCCTCGCCCGACAGCTTCCGCGTCGCCTGGACCGAGCGGCGCTATCAGGACGGGAGCCTTGCCGCGACCGAGCGGTGGTCGGCGATCCTCACCGTCGTCGTGCAGCCGCCGCGCACGCCCGACGCCCTGCGCAAGAATCCGCTCGGTGTCTTCGTCAACGCCCTCAACTGGTCGAAGGAGCTGTCGCAATGACTGCCAACCCGTTCCGCCGCGCCGCATCGACGGCGCTGTTCGTCTCCGCATCCGCGCTCGCCGGCTGCGCGACCACGTCGGCGAAGCCGCCCGTCATCTCCTATGACGATCCGCCAGCCGAGATCGCCGCGACCCCCGCGCCGGAGCCGCCCCGCGCCGTCGTGGTGGTTGCGATTCCCGAGCCTTTGCCGCTGCCCGGCCAGATGAAGCCCGTGACGGAAGCGCCCCGCGCGGCAGAGCCGTCCGATCCTCGCCAGCGGGTCGGCGCAGCCAATGCCGCAGCGCGCGTGCAGCCAGTACGCGACGGGTTCCTCAACGCTATCCAGCAATATCCGTGGACCGACGGCGCGCTCTATCAAGTCTATACCGCGCCCGGCCAAGTGACGGACATTGCCTTGCAGGAAGGCGAGCAGCTCGTGGGGCCGGGGCCGGTAGCAGCGGGTGACACCGTGCGCTGGATCATCGGCGATACAGTCAGCGGTAGCGGCGCATCCGCGCGGGTGCATATCCTCGTGAAGCCCACGCGCCCCGACCTCGCAACGAACCTCGTAATCAACACCGACCGGCGCACCTACCATCTGGAGCTGCGCGCGGGCGCATCGACCTACATGGCCTCGGTCTCGTGGACCTATCCGCAAGACGCGCTGATCGCGTTGCAGGGCCGCAACGCGGCCGCCGCAGCCGCCGCGCCGGTGGCGAGCGGTCTGAACCTCTCCGCGCTCAACTTCCGCTACCGCATCGACGGCGACCAGGCGCCGTGGCGACCCGCGCGCGCATTCGACGACGGGCGGCAGGTGTTCATCGAGTTTCCGGCCGGGATCTCGCAGGGCGAGATGCCGCCACTGTTCGTGACCGGCGCGGCCGGCGATACCGAGCTGGTCAATTACCGCGTGCAGGGCCGCTACATGGTGGTCGATCGCCTATTCGCCGCCGCCGAGCTGCGCCTGGGCGACAAGCGCAGCGAACGGCGCGTCCGCATCGTGCGCGACGATGGACGGAAGGGGCGGCCGTGAGCGACCCGATCGACACGCCCGTCGCCGAGCCGGCCGCGCCGCGCTCCGATCCCCAAGCCTTCCAGCTTCGCGGCGACCCGCCGCGCGTCATGCGCCTGTCGCGCAAAGCGTTGGCCGCCATCGGCGTCGCCGCCGGCCTCGGGATTGGCGGCTCGCTGATCTATGCGCTCAAGCCGGCCGGCGAGAAGGAGGCCAAGGAG
>CALLNA010000055.1 GCA_938005655.1 uncultured Novosphingobium sp. | reverse complement strand
GCCGCTCGCCCTGCCCGGCATCCTCACCGGCACGATCATCGGCATGGCCCGCGCCCTGGGCGAGACCGCGCCGCTGCTGATGATCGGGATGCGCGCCTTCGTCGCCACCCCGGCCGAGGGCTTCACCTCGCCGTCCAGCGTGCTGCCGGTGCAGATCTTCCTGTGGTCGGACGAGATCGACCGCGGCTTCGTCGAGCGCACCTCGGCCGCGATCATCGTCCTGCTGCTGTTCCTGCTGGTGATGAACGGCGTCGCCATCTACCTTCGCAACCGATTTGAGAAACGCTGGTGAAAGCTGACCTTACCAACGCGGAACCCAAGATCCGCACGCGCGACGTCTCCGTCTTCTATGGCGAGAAGCGGGCGATCGACAACGTCTCGATCGATATCCAGACCGAGTTCGTCACCGCCTTCATCGGCCCCTCGGGCTGCGGGAAGTCGACCTTCCTGCGCACGCTCAACCGGATGAACGACACCATCGCCTCGGCCCGGGTCGAGGGCGAGATCCTGCTCGACGGGGAGGACATCTACCGCTCGAACATGGACGTGGTGCAGCTCCGCGCCCGGGTCGGCATGGTCTTCCAGAAGCCCAACCCCTTCCCCAAGTCGATCTACGAGAACGTCGCCTACGGCCCGCGCATCCACGGCCTGGCCGAGAGCAAGGCCGACCTCGACGGCATGGTCGAGCGCTCGCTGCGCCGCGCCGGGCTGTGGGACGAGGTCAAGGACCGCCTCGGCGACAGCGGCACGGCGCTCTCGGGCGGCCAGCAGCAACGCCTGTGCATCGCCCGCGCCATCGCCGTCGATCCCGAGGTGATCCTGATGGACGAGCCGTGCTCGGCGCTCGACCCCATCGCCACGGCGCGGATCGAGGAGCTGATCGACGAGCTGCGCGGCCGCTACGCCATCGTCATCGTCACGCACTCGATGCAGCAGGCGGCCCGCGTCTCGCAGCGCACGGCCTTCTTCCACCTCGGCAACATGGTCGAATACGGCGAGACGAGCCAGATTTTCACCAATCCGCGCGAGGAGCGGACCAAGGACTACATCACCGGACGGTACGGGTAAGGACTGACGATGGCACTGGAACATACCGTCAAGGCGTTCGACGAGGACATCACCCGCCTGCGCGGCCTGATCGCCGAGATGGGCGGCCTGGCCGAGGTCGCGATCGGCGAGGCGATGGACGCGCTGGTCAAGGGCTCGACAGAGCTCGCCGCCGGCGTGGTTGGCCGCGACAAGCGGATCGACGCCCTGGAATCGGAGGTCGACAAGCTCGCCGTCCGGGTGATCGCCCTGCGCGCGCCGATGGCCGACGACCTGCGCGAGGTGATCGCGGCGCTCAAGATCGCGGGGGTGATCGAACGGATCGGCGACTATGCCAAGAACATCGCCAAGCGCACCGGCCAGATCGAGGGCCGCAAGAAGTTCGAGCCGCTGACCCTGATCCCGGCCATGGCCGAGGTCGCCGCCGAGATGGTCCACGACGTGCTGACCGCCTACGCCGCGCGCGATCCCCAGCTCGCCCGCGAGGTGATCGAGCGCGACGCCAAGGTCGACGCCTTCTACAACTCGATCTTCCGCAACCTCGTCAGCCACATGATGGAGAACCCGGCGACGATCAGCAGCGCCGCCCAGCTCCTGTTCGTGGCCCGCAACCTCGAACGGATCGGCGACCACGCGACCAACGTCGCCGAGATGGTCTATTACGCCGCGACCGGCGACTACCTCGCCGACCGGGAAGACCGGACCGACGTCTGATGAGCGCGCCCAGACTTCTCCTGGTCGAGGACGATCCGGCCCTCGCCGAGCTCCTCGAATTCCGCTTCAAGTCGGAAGGCTATGCCGTGACCGTGACCGGGGACGGCGACGAGGCCCTGCTGCTCGCGGCTGAAGAAGCGCCCGACCTCGTCGTGCTCGACTGGATGATCGAGGGCACCAGCGGGATCGAGGTCTGCCGCCGCCTGCGCCGCGACAAGGCGACCGCCCATGTCCCCATCGTCATGCTCACCGCGCGCGGCGCCGAGGACGACCTGATTCGCGGCCTGGAAACCGGCGCCGACGACTACCTGACCAAGCCCTTCTCCCCGCGCGAGCTGCTGGCCCGCGTGGCGACGATCATGCGCCGCATCCGCCCGGCGCTGGCCGGCGAGACCCTGACCGTGGGCGACCTCTCGCTCGACGCGACGGCCCACCGCGTGACCCGCCGCGGCACCGCGGTGGCGCTCGGCCCGACCGAGTACCGCCTGCTCAAGTTCTTCATGGAGCACCCGGGGCGCGTCTTCTCGCGCGGCCAGCTCCTCGACGCGGTGTGGGGCACCGACAGCGACATCGAGCTGCGCACGGTCGACGTCCACATCCGCCGCCTGCGCAAGGGCATCGAGGTTCCCGACGCGCCCGATCCGGTCCGCACGGTGCGCTCGGCCGGCTACGCGCTGGAAGCGGTCTAACCCAACTCCGCCAGCCGGCCCGCCACCTTGCACAGGTCGGCGGCGAACCTCTCCTCCTCCAGCGCCCGGCCCTCGTCCCGCAGGCGCAGGAGATAAGACGGGTGCGTGCTGACCCATAGCTCCGCACCGTCCTCCAGCGCCAACGGCGCGCCCCGCGCCTTCTGCACGCCGACGGCCTTGCCCAGCATCCCCCGCGCCGCGCTCGCGCCCAGGGCGAGGACCAGCCGGGGCCGCACGATCCGCCGCTCGCTCTCGACCCACCAGCGGCAGGCGTCGATCTCGCCCGCGGTCGGCGACTGGTGGAGGCGGCGCTTGCCGCGCGGCACGAACTTGAAGTGCTTGACCGCATTGGTGACATAGGCGCGGCCCTCGTCGATCCCGACATCCTCCAGATGGGAGCGGAGCAGGCGACCGGCAGGTCCGACGAAAGGCCGACCGAGCCGTTCCTCGACATCGCCGGGCTGCTCGCCGACGATCATCAGGCGCGCCCGCTCCGGCCCCTCTCCGGCCACGGCGCGCGTCCCGTTGCAGCCGATCGGGCAGCGGCGGCAGGACTGGATCTGCGCGGCGATCTCCTCGAGCGAGCCGGGCCGCTCCGCCTCGACCACCGCCTTGTCCCTGTCCGCCATCGTCGTCCGCCATCGTCGCCTCGCGCCTGTCCTGCCTTGCCAACGCGCGGGAGGACGGATCGGCGCCGGGCGGCGGGAGCCTACTTGCGCACGGAGGCCGCCAGAGCCGCCGGATACCGCTCGCCGACCACCTCGATGTCCGCCAGCGCCGCCTCGATCCCGGCGAGGTCGGCCGCGCTCAGCGCCACCTTGGCCGCGCCGAGGTTCTCGTCGAGCCGCGCCACCTTGGTCGTCCCCGGGATCGGCGCGATCCACGGGCGCTGCGCGAGGAGCCAGGCCAGCGCGATCTGCGCCGGGGTCACGCCTTTCTCCGCCGCGATCGCCTTGATCCGCTCGACCAGGGCGAGGTTGGCCTTGAGCGATTCCTCCTGGAAGCGCGGCAGGCCCTTGCGGAAGTCGTTGTCCGACAGGGCGCCGGCATCGGTGATCGCGCCGGTCAGGAAGCCGCGCCCCAGGGGGCTGTAGGGCACGAAGCCGATGCCGAGTTCCTCCAGCACGGGCAGGATCTCCGCCTCCGGCTCACGCCACCACAGCGAATATTCGCTCTGCAAGGCCGCGACGGGCTGGACCGCGTGGGCGCGGCGGATCACCTCGGCGCTCGCCTCGGACAGGCCGAAATGCTTGACCTTCCCTTCCCGGATCAGGTCGCGGACCGTGCCGGCGACGTCCTCGATCGGCACGGCGGGGTCGACGCGATGCTGGTAGAGCAGGTCGATGACATCGGTGCCGAGGCGCTTCAGCGAAGCCTCGGTCACGGCGCGGATATGCTCGGGGCGGCTGTCGAAGCCGGCCTGCTGTCGCTTGGTCTCGGGATCGATCTGGAAACCGAACTTGGTGGCGATGACCACCCGGTCGCGCATCGGCGCCAGCGCCTCGCCGACCAACTCCTCGTTGACGAAGGGGCCATAGACCTCGGCCGTGTCGAAGAAGGTCACGCCGCGCTCATAGGCGGCGCGGATCACCGCGATGCCGTCCGCCTTGGCCAGCGCCTGGCCATAGGCGAAGCTCAAGCCCATGCAGCCGAGGCCGAGCGCCGAGACTTCGAGGCCGTCGCCGAGCTTGCGCTGTTCCACCGTGAATCTCCTTGGGTTCTTTTTTCCGAATTCAGGCCACCGGCCGCCGCGCCCGCAGCGCCTGGGCCAGGGTGCCCTCGTCGAGGTAGTCGAGCTCCCCGCCGACCGGCAGGCCGTGGGCGAGCTGGGTGATCCGCACCGGATAGCTCTCCAGCCGCTCGGCGATGTAGTGGGCGGTGGTCTGGCCTTCAAGCGTGGCGTTCATCGCCAGGACGACCTCGTCGATCCCGCCCGCGGCGCCCCGCTCGATCAGCTTGCCAATGGTCAGGTCCTCCGGCCGCACCCCGTCGAGCGCCGAGAGCCGCCCGCCGAGCACGTGGTAGCGCCCGGTGAACAGCCGCGCCCGGTCGAGCGCCCAGAGGTCGGCAACGTCCTCCACCACGCAAAGCGCGCGCGTGTCGCGGCGCGGATCGGCGCAGATCGCGCAAGGGTCGGTGGTGTCGACATTGCCGCAGGTCCGGCACTCGACCAGGCGGCCCTGCACCGCGGTCAGCGCCTCGAGGAGTTGGACCAGCGCGGTCTCGCGCCGCTTGATCAGCCACAGCACCGCGCGCCGCGCGGAACGGGGCCCGAGCCCCGGCAGGCGGGACAACGCGCCGGTCAGCGCCTCGATCTCTTGCGATGCCATGGTGCGGCAGATAGGGCCTCTCCAGCCTGAGAGGAAGTCCATGCGCATCATCTTCATGGGAACGCCGGAATTCGCCGTGCCCGCCCTGATCGCCCTGGCCGATGCCGGGCACGAGGTGATCGCCGCCTATACCCAGCCCCCGCGCCCCGGCGGCCGGCGCGGCAAGGAGCTGACGCCCTCCCCCGTCCACCGCGAGGCCGAGGCGCGCGGGATTCCCGTGCGCCATCCCGCCTCGCTCAAGGGCACGGAGGAGCAGGCGGGCTTCGCCGCGCTCGGCGCGGATATCGCCGTGGTCGCGGCCTATGGCCTGATCCTGCCGCAGGCGGTGCTCGACGCGCCGCGCCACGGCTGCCTCAACCTCCACGGCTCGCTGCTGCCGCGCTGGCGCGGCGCGGCGCCGATCCAGCGCGCGATCCTGGCCGGCGATGCGGAAACCGGCGTGTGCCTGATGCAGATGGATGCGGGCCTCGACACCGGGCCGGTGTTGCTGGAGCGTCGCACCGCCATCACGTCCGACGACACCGGCGGCTCGTTGCACGACCGGCTCGCCGCGCTGGGCGCGGAAGTCTTGCAGGAAGGTTTGGCGCGCGCATCGCGCGGCGAATCCCTGCCGGCAACCCCGCAATCCGAAACCGGCGCGACCTATGCGCGCAAGCTCGACAAGGCCGAAGCGAAACTCGACTTCACCCAGCCTGCCGCCAAACTCGAACGCAAGGTGCGCGCGTTCGATTCGTGGCCGGTGGCGGAAGCGGAGCTGGCCGGCGAGCGGGTGCGGGTGTGGCGCGCAGTTGCTTTGCCGAGTCCCGAGTCCCGAGTCCCGAGTCCCGGGCAGATCTTGACCGCATCGAAAGCCGGCATCGACATCGCCTGCGGCAGCGGCGCATTGCGCATCCTGAAACTGCAACGCGCCGGTGGGCGCGCGATCGACGCGGCGGATTACGTGAACGCGCGCGCCGGGTTGCGCACCGCATGACCGATACCCGCGCGCTTGCGGCAGAGGTGCTGGCGCACGTCGCGCTGCGCGGAGCCTCCCTGCGCGAGCAGCTGCGGCCGGCGCAGGCGAAACTTCCAGACGCACGCGACCGCGCGTTCCTGACCGCGCTCGCCAGCGAAGGCGCGCGCTGGTGGCTGCGCTTCGACAAGGCGCTCGACCTGCTGCTCGACAAGCCGCTGCGCCAACGCGATCCGGCGCTGCACGCGTTGCTGGTGCTGGGACTCGTGCAACTGGAAATCCTGCAGCTGCCGCCGCATGCCGCGGTCGCTGCAACCGTGGAAGCCACGCGTGCGCTGGATCGCGGCGGCTTTGCCAAGCTCGCCAACGCGATCCTGCGTCGCTGGTTGCGCGAACGCGACG